>CALXVO010000065.1 GCA_944392065.1 uncultured Clostridia bacterium
CATTACCAAATTATAATTTTTAAAATTCTAAATATTTATAAATTAAAATTTAAAATTTTTTATAAATTTCTATAAATATTTTTTTAATCCTAAAATTTATTTTTATATTTAAAAAAGTTTTTATTTATAAATTTATTATTTTCAGATTAAAGATTGCACAAAATTTTATTTAATATATTTTCATAGTTATTATATATTTAAAAATGTGCTATCCCCCTACTCTACCGTTTTTATAAAATAAAAACGATTAGTTGTATTTCAAACTAATCTATAAATTGTAATTTGTTATTAAATGATTGAGAAAACAATTAATAAAATTCCTACTATTACAAAAATGCCACCCCATACTCTAAGAACAACTTTCATTTTAGGATTCTTTAATAATTTATCTGGAATTCTAGGGCTTTTAAGCCTCATAAAAAATTGAGGAACTAAAAGCATAAAAATTGCAACTATTGTAATTAAAATTCCTGTAATTAACATACAATACCTCCTACTTATAAATTACTATATTTTGCTTTATTATATTCTAAACATTCTTTCTTACAGCTAAAATATTAATTTTCAGATAAAAGTTTTATTAGTCTAGTATTTTTTTTCAATATATCTTTAAATCGTTATAAAAATATAACAGTTTTATTTCCCAAAATCAAGTTTTTTTATTTTTGGGAAATAATTATATATTATATTGAAAACTAAGAATTTTATACATAAAAAGGTAGCCATTATCAAAGTTTTGTGCAATTTGGTATAGGAGTAAAATAGAAAGTACCTGTTTCAAGTACCTCCCTTTCAAAATCAGCAATTCGTTGCTATGAACCTATTATAGCTATATTTTATAGACAATAAATTTTCTTTTTTGGCTTAGAATTTACTTTATATTAGAAATTATTTTTATTTTACCATATAGCTGTAAAAAAACAAAAAATTTGCTATTATTAAAAGAACTATGATATAATAAAGGCATTCTAGTAAATTCTACTTTTCCTAATTGGGGACAGGCACCAATTAGGAAAATCGGGACAAAAAAGCCTGTCCCCAATCAGAGGTGAAAATTATATGATAAATCCAGATCAAAATCCTGAATTTGTTAACTCGTTTTTAGATTATTCTATTACTATTCTAAATAAGTCTCCAAATTCAGTGAAAGAATATAATTATGATTTAAATATGTTTTTAAAATATATGAAAATTCATTTTAAGTTAACAAATGAAAAAGATTTTAAAAAAATTTCAATTAAAGATTTTAGTTTAGATACATTAAAACGAATTACTTTAGATGATATTCATGCCTTTCTCTCCTACCTTGCTCTTAATCAGCGGTAGTAAGCCTGCTACAAGGGCTAGAAAGATTTCGACAATACGTATCTTTTTCTCTTATTTATCGCAGAAAGCGAATTTAATAGAAAGTAATCCTGCTCAAAACCTAGAGACGCCAAAGCTTGACAGGCGTTTACCTAAATATCTATCATTGGATGACAGTAGAAAATTATTAGATGTTAGCGAAAACGATGAAAATGATGAAAATAAAGAGCGCGATTTTGCTATCATTACCCTATTTCTTAATTGTGGATTACGTTTGTCGGAGTTAGTGGGTATTAATTTACAAGATATTGATTTTAATGAATATAAAATGAATGTTATTGGTAAAGGAAACAAAGAACGTACTATATACCTAAATAAAGCTTGTATAGATGCGATAAAGATGTATATTAGTGTTCGACCAACAGAAGGTCTTAAAAATGATTCTAAAGCTTCTAACAAAGCACTATTTTTGAGTAAAAGACGTGAGCGTATTAGTAATCGAACAGTACAATATATAGTAGAAAAAGAATTAAAAAAAGCTGGTCTTGATACTTCTAAATATTCTACACATAAATTAAGACATACTGCTGCCACTTTAATGTATCAGTATGGACAAGTTGATATTCGTGCTTTACAAGAATTATTAGGACATAAAAGTATATCTACTACTGAAATTTATACTCATGTAAGTAACGAGCAAGTAAGAAATGCTGTAGAGAACAATCCTCTAGCTGGTTATAATAAATAAGGAGAAATACTCATGATAAATAAAATAATGAACAAAACAATATATATAATTATATTTTTAGTACCTTTATTAATAATTCCAAAAGCAATAGCTCCATCCAATATATTAAGATATACAGTTTTGCTAATTTGTGGGCTTATATTGTTGGTCTTATTGATTTTAAAAAGAAAGGAATTAAAATTTGATTTAATAGATAAAACTTTAATTGCTTACTATATTTTAATCATAGTTAGCACAATCTTTTCAATCGATATTATAAAGTCAATATTAGGCGAAAGAACTAGATATGAAGGATTATTAACTTTTACTGTATATTTTTTAACATATTATTGTGCAAAATATTTTCTTTACTATGATAAACGACTAAAAACATTTGCTATAATTACTACTTGTATCACATCTATAATTGGAATTTTACAATATTATAATATATTCCCTTTATACTATGTTTTTGATGTTTTTAATATATCATATAATCCTGGATTTGCATCATCAACATTTGGTAATACTAATTTATTTGGCAGTTTTCTAGCAATGGCTGTAACAGCCTTTATGGCATTATATATAATAAGAAGTAATAAAATATACTTATTAGTCAGTTATTTAACTTTTTATGTATTACTTCTTACTGCAACTAGAAGTGCATGGGTTGGAGTGGCATTTGCATCAATTTTTGGTATTATATATGTTATAAAAAACAGAAAAAAAGAAATTATTAAAAGAGCAATTCATATTATTATTGGTTTTATCCTTATTTTTACATGGATATTATTTCCAGCAAATTTTATTACTAATTCATTGCCTCACTATTCCAAAATAATGTCCTTAAGTAATAGACTTGAATTAGTAAATAATGAGATGAAAATAGCCCTAGAAACTGGAGAGTTGAAGGAAAGCTTTGGTAGTGGTAGAATTGGAATTTGGATAATGGTTCTTAAGGTAATTGCTATAAACCCTATGCTTGGCTCAGGACCTGATACATTAGCCAAATCCTTAATATATAATCTACCTTTCGATACTATTAACTATATAGAAAAAACAAATACTTATATAGATAAAGCCCATAATGACTATTTACAGATTGCCGCAACTATTGGTATTCCTGCACTAATAATATATTTAGCTTTTCTAGCACAAATATTGGCCAAACAAAAGAATATGTTTAGGGATAACACCACTTTTATATTAGTTATACCAATTATTGCCTATCTTGTTCAAGTATTTTTTAATATTAGCACAATAAGTGTTGCACCAATATTTTGGATGCTTTTAGGAGTGGTTCAAAACCAACAGTTTAAAGATGCATTAACACAGAAAAAATTATTAGAAGTATAAAAGTCATTTGTAAAGTCAGTCCTTAATTGTGGCGAAATACATGTCAGTCGATTTGCTCGGACAGCTAGTTGTAACCACGTTGTATACGGAAAAATCGTTAAAAAATACTGAAATAACAAAGAAAAAGTCGATTTTTCCTATACAACAAGAATTAAGTCCCCTTCTACATTCCTAGAAAGGGACTTTCTAAATTCATAATAGAATTGGTTCTATTTGTTCTCTATCTAGAGCTTTTTCGATAGTAGGTATTAAATATTTAAAATCAGCAACAAGGGAACGTGGCTTAGTAATAGGATTATCTTGTTTAAATGGTACAAAAAAATAATTAGTTCTATTGAGTAATTTACCTATATTTTCTGCACTTCCGGATAATCCGTCATTTGTAGATATCGCAAGTACAACAGGATTATTATTTCTTAAATGGGATTTTGCTGCCATAAGCACTGGCGAATCTGTTATTCCATTAGCAAGCTTTGCAATTGTATTGCCAGAGCAAGGAGCAATAACCATGATATCTGTTAATCTTTTAGGTCCAATTGGCTCTGCACCTTGAATAGTATGAATAATTTCTTCTTTTTCTGTAATTTCTTTTATTTCTTTGATAAATTCCTCTGCTTTTCCAAATTTCGTATCTAAATGATAGGAATTAAATGACATAATTGGAACAATATCTGCTTTTTCTTTTTTTATCTCTTTTAATTCTTCTATTACTTTTTTAAAGGTACAAAAAGATCCTGTGAGGGCAAATCCAATTTTCTTTCCTTCTAATTTCAAAAACAACACTTCCTTTCTAAAAACATATTTATATATAATATGCTATTATGTAAAGTGAAGTGTTGTTTTGTTAGAATTTAAGAAAACTCAATGTTGCAAATATTTTTAAAGTCCATACAGTGATGTTCTATTCTATGAAATATATCCTTCTATGATATTTTTTACTTTAGGTAAAAGATAATGGCTTCCTCCCCTATTTTCTACATTTTCTATCATGTTGATAGTAAGTAATTGTTCATCTTCATCATCGCTAATTACAATAACACTAACTATAATTCCTACTTTTTTTGAACTTTTTTTATTATTTTCTTCTTCCATTTAAATCCCCCTTTTGTTATACAATAAGGTTAGGCATCCTTAGGCTGTGCATATTTTCTTATTTTACTAAATCTCTTGTTTCTCTTGCTATCATTAACTCCTCGTTTGTAGGAACAACATATACTTTTACTTTGGAATCTGGTGTTGAAATTTCTACTTCTTCTCCTCTGCAATTGTTCTTTTCTTCATCTATTTTTACCCCTAAAAATCCAAGGTAATCACAAATTTCTTTTCTAACAGCAATTCCATTTTCGCCAATTCCAGCCTCAAAAGTAATAACATCTACTCCATTCATTTGAGCAGCAAATCTTCCTATATATCCCGCAACTTGATATACAAAATTATCGATAGCAAGCTGTGCTCTTTTATTTCCTTCTTTTGCAGCAGCTTCAATATCTCTATCATCAATGCTTACACCGGATAAACCTAATTTTCCAGATTTTTTATTGAGTAGTGTTTCCATATCTGCTGGTGAAATATTTTCTTTTTCCATTAAGAAAGTTACTACGGATGGATCTAAATCTCCTGATCTTGATCCCATTGGAACACCTGCAAGTGGTGTTAGTCCCATAGAAGTATCTACAGATTTACCATTCATTACGGCACATAAACTTGCTCCTTGTCCTAAATGGCAAGAAATGATTTTTAAGTCCTCTATTGGTTTATTCATTATTTCTGCAACTCTTTGTGATACAAATTTATGAGATGTTCCATGTGCACCATATTTACGAATTTTATATTTTTCATAATATTCATAAGGAATGGCATACATATATGCTTTTTCTGGCATTGTTTGATGGAAAGCAGTGTCAAATACAACTACATTTGGCTTTCCTGGTAGTTCTTTTTGACAAGCGTAAATTCCTTGTAAGTGTGCAGGATTGTGTAAAGGAGCAAATTTGATTGCCTCTTCAATTCCTTTTATTACTTCGTCATCTACTAATACTGATTTTGTGAATTTATCTCCACCATGCACAATTCTGTGTCCTATGGCATCTATTTCATCTAAGCTTGAAATAACACCATAATCTTTATGCAATAATTGTTCAATAACCAATTCCATTCCTTCTGAATGGTTTTTAATATTTTTTTCTATTTTATATTTCTGGTCTCCTAGGCGGTGAGTTAGAAAAGAACCATCAATTCCTATTCTTTCTAAATATCCTTTTGCCATAACTTCTTCTGTTTCCATATCAATTAATTGATATTTTAATGATGAACTTCCACAGTTTACTACTAAAATTTTCATTGTAAAATCCTTCCTTTCTTTAGGCTTAATCTATGTTTTTTGAAAGTAGTATTCTTTCAAATTAAACCTCTATTATTATTTCTGTCCCACATGGCAATTAACTAAATATAAGTAAGCCAGATGGAACATATAATACAAATTAGCTATTAGCTTGTACTGCTGTTATTGCGACAACACCTACGATGTCGTCACTATGACATCCTCTTGATAAATCATTTACTGGCTTTGCAATACCTTGGCAAAGTGGTCCATATGCTTCGGCTTTTGCTAATCTTTGTACCAATTTATATCCAATATTTCCAGCATCTAAATTAGGGAATATTAATGTATTTGCTTCTCCTTTTAGTGGGCTTCCTGGAGCTTTACTTGCGTTTATCTCTGGAATAATTGCTGCATCTAATTGTACCTCTCCATCACATATTAGGTTTGGCATTTTTTCTTTTAACAATTTAGTACCTTCTACTACTTTTTCAGTTAACTCGGAATGAGCACTACCATAAGTAGAATAAGAAAGCATTGCTACTTTTGCTTCTTTACCAGTTAGTTGTTCAAAGCTCTTGCTTGAAGATATTGCTATTTCTGATAATTCTTCTGGATTAGGATTTTCTACTAGTCCACTATCTCCAAATACAAAAATACCATTTTCACCATAGTTACAATCTGGAACTACCATTAAGAAAAAGGCTGAAACAAGTTTGGTACCTGGAGCAGTTTTTAATATTTGTAATGCTGGTCTTAAGGTATTAGCAGTTGAGTGGCAAGCACCAGACACTAATCCATCAGCATCTCCCATCTTTACCATCATTGTTCCAAAATACATATTATCCTTTAGAGTTTCTCTTGCCTTTTCTATAGTCATTCCTTTTGCTTTTCTTAATTCATAAAAAGCATTTGCATATTCTTCAAATTTTTCTGAAGTTTCTGGGTTAATAATTTTTATTCCTGATATATCTATATTAT
>CALXVO010000066.1 GCA_944392065.1 uncultured Clostridia bacterium
ACCACCAATAATCTTCTTCTGATAAATTTAATTCTTTCATTCTCTTAGATAGTTTTTCAAAGTCATCTTCTCTTTGGCTACCACCAATTATTTCTCCGATTCCAGAAACAAGTAAATCAGCTGCTGCAACTGTTTTTCCATCTGGATTTTGTTTCATATAAAAGGCTTTAATCTCAGTTGGATAATCTGTAACAAATACAGGGCGCTTAAATACAACTTCACTTAAATATCTTTCATGCTCTGTTTGAATATCAGTTCCCCAGTGAACAGGAAACTCAAATTTATCGTTTACTTTTTCTAGTTCTTTAATTGCATCAGTATATGTAATTCTTCCAAAATCAGAATTTACTACATTATCTAATTTTTCAAATAATCCTGTATCAATAAATTTATTAAAGAATTCCATTTCCTCAGGAGCATTTTCTCTAACATAAGTAATAATGTACTTAATCATTTCTTCTGCTAAATCCATTGCATCTTTTAAATCTGCAAAGCATATTTCAGGTTCTATCATCCAAAATTCTGCAGCATGCTTTACAGTATTTGAGTTTTCAGCTCTAAATGTAGGTCCAAATGTATATACATTTCTAAATGCATGTGCAAAAGTTTCTACATCAAGTTGTCCACTAACTGTCAAATGAGAAGATTTTCCAAAAAAGTCTTGAGAAAAATCTACACTTCCATCTTCTGCTTTAGGTAGGTTGTCCATATCTAATGAAGTAACTCTAAACATTTCTCCGGCACCCTCACAGTCACTACCTGTAATTATTGGAGCATGAACATATACAAATCCTTTTTCTTGAAAGAATTTGTGTATTGCATAAGAAAGTACAGACCTTACTCTAAATACGGCATTAAATGTATTTGTTCTTGGACGCAAGTGAGCAATAGTTCTTAAGTATTCAAAAGAATGTTTTTTCTTTTGAAGTGGGTAATTTAAATCTGCTAGATTTACCACTTGGACTTTGCTAGCTTTTATTTCAAAAGGTTGTTTCGCATTTTCTGTTTTTACAACTTGTCCTTCTACTATTATAGAAGAACTAATAGATAATTTTCTAATTTCCTCAAAATTATTTAATTTATCATCAAAAACGATTTGAACGTTTTTAAAAAAGCTTCCATCATTTAATTCAATAAATCCAAAATTTTTAGAATCTCTTAATGTACGTACCCAACCAGATAGCTTAACTTCTTTTTGGTCGTACTCATCAATGTTTCTGTACAAGTTTTTTACTAAAGTAGTATCCATAATACATCATCCCTTCTTAATTTAAAATGTATGGGACTATTATACATAAAATGGAAGTAAAATTCAATAGGGAGGGGGTAATTTTAGAAAAATTAGCCAAAAGTGTTGACTTTTGGCTTTATTCATTATATAATATTTAAGCATGAATTTGGCGATGAAGTAAGATGTGGCTACACAATGCTTGGGGTTCTAAGCGTTGATGGAGGGAACTCTTATGGAGTATGTCGTGGCAAAGACCAAGGCGGTAAGTATAAAATCAAGCACTTATCCCAAGAAAATCATGCATAACTTGGGTTTTTATATTGGTGATATTCAAAACACCAGGGTGCGTTTATAACTTCCGACCGACTAATAAATTATATTAAGGAGGGAATTTTTAAATGGCAACAAAGAAGGAAAATGCTGTAACAAGCGAAAAAATTAGAATAAGATTAAAGGCTTATGATCACGTTGTTTTAGAACAGTCTGCTCAAATAATAGTAGATACTGCTAAAAAAACAGGAGCAAAAGTATCTGGTCCTATTCCATTACCAACAGAAAAAGAAGTTATAACAATTTTACGTTCTCCACACAAACACAAAGATTCAAGAGAGCAATTTGAAATGAGAACACACAAAAGAGTTATTGATATTCTTTATCCAACACAAAAAACTGTTGACAATCTAATGAAAATAGATTTACCAGCAGGTGTAGATATCGAAATCAAATTATAAATTATATAATTAAATCTGATGTAGAAAACTGATGTCGATAATGGATTCGAGAAAAAGTGTAAAAAATAGAAAAAATATATTTATATAAATTGATGTAAACATAAACAAAAATCACACATCTCACGTCACACATCACAAATCTTACATCACAATCAAAACCAAGCTGGTATAACATTTATATAATGCAATACAATATATCAGCCAATAGTTAGGAGGAAACATGAATAAAGGATTAATCGGAAAGAAAATAGGAATGACTCAAATATTTGACGAGTCAGGAAAAGTAATTCCAGTAACAGTAATAGAAGCTGGACCTTGTGTTGTAGCACAAGTAAAAACAGTAGATACAGATGGATACCAAGCTATCCAATTAGGTTTTGGAGATATTAAAGAAAAGAAATTAAACAAACCTACAAAGGGACATTTTACAAAAGTAAATGTTACACCTAAAAAACATTTAAGAGAATTTAGACTAGATTCAGTAGCAGAATATACAGTAGGTCAAGAATTAAAAGCTGACGTATTTGTAGCAGGAGATAAATTAGATATTCAAGGAATTTCAAAAGGAAAAGGTTTCCAAGGTGTTATTAAACGTCATGGACAATCAAGAGGACCAATGGGACATGGATCTATGTATCATAGAAGACCAGGTTCAATGGGACCAACATCAACACCAGGTAGAGTTTTCAAAGGTAAAAAATTACCAGGACATATGGGATCTCAAACAATATCAATTTTGAACCTAGAAGTTGTTAAAGTAGATCTAGATAAAAATGTAATATTAGTAAAAGGTAGTGTACCAGGAGCAAAAGGTGCAATACTAAAATTAAAATCAAGTGTAAAATCAAAATAGAGAAGGAGGAGAAACGAAATGCCTAAAATAGATGTATATGATATACAAGGTAAAAAAGTTAGCACAGTTGACTTAAAAGATGAAATATTTGGTATTGAACCAAATGAAGCTGTTGTACATAGCGTTTTAGTTAACTTTTTAGCTAATCAAAGACAAGGTACACAAAGCACTAAAACAAGAGCAGAAGTTCGTGGTGGTGGTAGAAAACCTTGGAGACAAAAAGGAACAGGTAGAGCAAGACAAGGAAGCATTAGAGCTCCACAATGGATTAAAGGTGGTATAGCTTTAGGTCCAAAACCTCGTTCATATAAATATACAGTAAATAAGAAAGAAAAGAGATTAGCAATTAAATCTTGCTTAAGCTCAAAAGTATTAGAAAAAGAATTAGTAGTTGTAGATAGCTTACCATTAAAAGAAATTAAAACTAAAGAAATGGTAAAAGCATTAAACAATTTGAAGGTAGAAGGAAAAACACTAATTCTATTACCAGAAAAAAATGAAACAGTACAAAAATCAGCAAGAAATATTGAAGGAGTAAAAACAACTTTAGTAAATACAATTAATGTTTATGACTTATTAAAATACAAAAATTTAGTTATTACATTAGATACTGTTAAGAAATTAGAGGAGGTGTACGCATAATGGTAGCAGAAGATATAATAATAGCACCAGTTGTTACAGAAAAGAGTAGCGATGGAATTGCAGAAGGAAAGTACACTTTTAAAGTAAACAAAAAGGCTACAAAAATAGATATAAAAAATGCAGTAGAAAAACTATTTGAAGTAAAAGTATTAAATGTAAATACAATGACAGTTAAAGGAAAAGAAAAAAGAGTTGGAAGAAATGTAGGAAAAACATCTGACTGGAAAAAGGCAATTGTTACAATAGATACAAATGCTTCAGAGAAATCATACCTTGCTAAAGGTGGAAAAGAAGTAAAAGTTTCTAAGAAATATAAAGATTCTATTGATGAATTCATGGGCGCATAAGACAAATGAAAAACGGCATCTTGCGTTGTCAAACTTCATAAAAATTTTTTCGATGTACACACGTACTATCTCAAAAATTTTTACTTGTTTTCCTAGCAATCTACCATTTTTGATTTGTCTTGGGAGAATGTGAAAACGTAAAATGCCTAGCCAAATAACAATTCTTTTGAGAATTAGATAATAAATGAAACGGTTTTACAGAAAATTTCCTAGCAATCTACCATTTTTGATTTGTCTTGGGAAAAGCTGACAAAGTTAAATCCGTTTCACAAACATAGAATAAAAATTATCTAGAAATAACTAGGATAATAAATTTTATCTGCAATGCGGAGCAGGAAAAAATCCGTAAATTTAAAATAAAAAAGTAGAGAAGAGAATAATTCAAGTAAGAATTATTGAAATTAATCAAAAACGAGTAGTGCAAGGGAATCTGAGTAAAAAACCGCTAGAAAAGTACTCTTGTGCATCGAGGATTTTTTACGAAAGATTGACACAGCAATACGAAGTTTTTCATTAATTTCTCGAGAAAGAGGAGGAAAAAACAATGGCAGTAAAAAGATTCAAAGCCTACACCCCATCAAGAAGAAACATGACAGTTTTAGACTATAGTGAAATTACAAAAAAGACTCCTGAAAAATCTTTAATTACAACAAAGAAAGAAAAAGCAGGAAGAAATGCACAAGGTAAAATCACAGTTAGACATCAGGGTGGAGGAAATAGACAAAAATATAGAATAATTGATTTTAAGAGAAATAAAATGGATATGCCAGCAACAGTTATAGGCATAGAATATGACCCAAATCGTAGTAGCAATATAGCTTTAATTCAATATGAAGATGGAGAAAAAGCATATATATTAGCACCAGTTGGATTAACAGATGGAGATAAAGTTATATCTGGAGATAAAGCAGATATTAAACCAGGAAATTGTATGAAGATAGAAAACATACCAGTTGGTACTATGATTCATAATATAGAATTAAATCCAGGTCAAGGTGGAAAATTAGTTAGAGCAGCAGGTCAAGAAGCACAATTAATGGCAAAGGAAGGAAAATATGCTCACGTAAGATTACCATCTGGAGAAATGAGACTTGTAATGTCTGTATGTAAGGCTACAATAGGAACAGTTGGAAACCAAGAACACGAAAACGTTAAACTTGGTAAAGCTGGTAGAAAAAGACATATGGGATGGAGACCAACAGTTAGAGGTTCTGTTATGAACCCAGTAGATCACCCTCATGGTGGTGGTGAAGGTAGAGCACCAGTAGGACACGCAGGACCAATGACACCTTGGGGCAAACCAGCACTTGGATATAAGACAAGAAAGAAAAATAATAGAACTGATAAGTTCATCGTAAAGAGAAGAAAATAGAACAGGCGGGCACTTTAATAAAAGGTGATCTACTTACTCATACGGGGAGGGGACATATCGTGTCCCTAATGGAAGTGACAGAAAGGAAAAGATGTGTCATCGTGGAAAAGAATAGAAAAACCGTCGGGGACATACTTGGGCCCTAGTGGAAATGCCCTAGGGGACAGGTGTGTCATCGTTAGAAAATAAATTTTAAATAGAGGAGGAAATAATAAATGTCAAGATCAAGCAAAAAACAACCATTTGTTGCTCCAGAGTTATTAAAGAGAGTTGAAGCAATGAATGAGAGCGGAAAAAAAGAAGTTATAAAGACATGGTCAAGAGCTTCTACAATATATCCACAAATGGTTGGACATACAATAGCTGTACATGATGGAAGAAAACATGTACCAGTATATATTTCAGAAGAAATGATAGGACATAAGTTAGGTGAATTTGCACCAACAAGAACATTTAAAGGACACTCAGGAGATAAAACAACAACAAATAAATAACCTATATAATAAAAGGAGGGAATGAAAGTGGAAGCAAAACAAGAATTAGTACCACAAGCACACGCTACTCTTAAGTATGCTAGAATTTCTTCAAGAAAAGTTAAAATTGTAGCAGATTTAATTAAGGGCAAAGATATAGACGAAGCTGTAGCAATACTTAAATATACACCAAAAGCTTCATCTGAAATGTTAGAAAAATTATTAAAATCAGCTATCGCAAATGCTGAAAACAATCATCACATGGCACATGAAAAATTATATGTTGCTGATATTTATGCAAATCAAGGTCCAACATTAAAGAGAATAAGACCTGCAGCAAAAGGATCAGCAGTAAGAATTAGAAAAAGAACAAGCCATGTTACAATAGTATTAAAAGAGAGAGTTTAAAAGAAAGGAAGGAGGACATTTACAAAATGGGACAAAAAATGGATCCACATGGATTAAGAGTAGGTATTATTAAAGACTGGAATTCAAAATGGTATGCTAATAAAAAAGATTTTGGAGATTACCTAGTAGAAGACCACAAAATCCGTGTGTATGTAAAGAAAAAATTATATACAGCTGGAATTTCTAAAATAGAAATTGAAAGAACAGCTAAATTTGTTAAAGTTAATGTTTACGCAGCTAAACCAGGAATTATTATTGGTAAAGGCGGAAACTTAGCAGAAAGCTTAAAGACAGAATTAGAGAAAATGATTAATAAAGAAGTAAATTTAAATATAGTTGAGGTTAAAAATATAGACTTAGATGCTCAATTAGTTGCAGAAAACATAGCAGGACAATTAGAGAGAAGAATTTCTTTCAGAAGAGCTATGAAACAATGTATGCAAAAAACTATGAAATCAGGTGCTTTAGGAATTAAAACTTCAGTATCTGGAAGATTAGGTGGAGCAGATATGGCTAGAACTGAATTCTATAAAGAAGGAACTATTCCACTTCAAACTTTAAGAGCTGA
>CALXVO010000067.1 GCA_944392065.1 uncultured Clostridia bacterium
CGTCCACATGTGCATTTCGCTTCGCGAATATGCACAGCCCAAGGAAAATTAACCTTGTTGTATACGGAAAAATCGTTTTAAGTACTGAAATAACAAAGAAAAAGTCGATTTTTCCTATACAATAAGAAAAAATAGATTTGTAAATATAACCTTATTATTCTAAAAAGGAGCTAATGAAAGAATGAGAATTTTAGGGATAGATCCGGGTTTTGCAATAACTCGGATACAGTATAATCGATTATATAGGAAATAAATTCAAATTAATAACCTCTGGAGCAGTGCTAACAGAAGCAGGGCAGTCATTTCCTTTAAGACTTCTTAAACTTAATAACGATATGGAAAATATAATAGATACGTATAAACCAGATGCTATTTCTGTAGAGGAATTATTTTTCAATAATAATGCTAAAACAGCAATAAATGTTGCACAGGCAAGAGGAGTAATATTGGTAGTAGGATGCAGGAAAAATGTGCCAACCTATGAATACACTCCTTTGCAAATTAAACAGGCTGTAGTGGGATATGGTAGAGCAGATAAAATACAGGTGCAAAAAATGGTAAAAACTATTTTAGGAGTAGACAAATTGCCAAAATTAGATGATACCACAGATAGTATGGCAGCAGCAATTTGCCATGCACATTCATCAAGATTCGCAGTGAAGCTTTAAAATGAGTGCCATTGGGAACAGGACCCGCTTGGCATAAAAGGAGGAAGTATGGCAGTTAAGTTATTGTATGGCGAAGAAACCTATTTATTAGAGGCAAAATTAAAAAGAATAAAAAAAGATTTTGGAGAACTAATAAAAGGAATTAATTTTATACAATTAGATGAAACAAATATAGGAGAGCTTATAGCTGACATAGAAACTCCAGCTTTTGGTTATGAAAAAAAGCTTATTATTGCAAGAAATACAGGTCTATTTAAAAAAGAGAAAAAGACTGCAAAAGGGCAAGATGCTGTATTAAATAACCTAATACTAAAAATTGCAACATATATAGAAGAAAATATTTCTTTAATAAATGAAGCAGTAGAGTTAGTTTTTGTGGAAGAAAGCACAGAAAAAAACATTCTATATAAAACTATTGAGAAAAATGGCGAAATAACAGAGTTTGCACCTCTTAAATTGCCACAGTTAATCCAAAATATTCAAAAAATTTGTGGAGCCTATCAAGTTAAAATCGATAATAGTACTGCAAAATATTTTGTGGAATTATGTGGTGCAAGTATGCAAGAGTTAATAAATGAAATCAGAAAATTAATCGAGTATGTAGGACCAAATGGTGTTATTACTGCAAAAGATATTGATTTGTTATCTATAAAACAAATAGATAGTGTTATTTTTGATTTGACAGATAATTTAGGAAAAAAAGACACTAAAAAAGCGATAGAAGTATTAAATAATTTATTGTACGAAAAAGAGCCAATACAAAAAATTTTAATTACTTTGTATAATCATTTTAAAAAGCTATATATTGTAAAAATTGCAGAAGAATATCGAAAAGATTTAGCAACCTCTATGAAATTAAAACCGAATCAACTTTTTTTAACAACAAAATATAAAAAACAAGCAAATTATTTCTCGAAAGAAGAAATAGAAAATATTATGGAGGAATTTATTAACTTAGATGCAAACTATAAAGTGGGAGTAATTGATATAAATATTGGTTTAGAGGCAATACTTTGTAGATATTGTTCTTAGATGTTATATTGAATTATAAAAGGCCAAAGAATGACAAGAGGTCTCAGGAATATTGCTCTGTAATTAAACTTGCAAGAATTTTAAAAAGATAAGAAAAGAAAGAAAAAAAGTAGATATCTTTTAAAGAAAATGTATAAATTCACTCTTTTTTCAAACAATAATGAAAAAAGGAGTGAATTTTTATATGTATAATTTTAGAACAGATTTAGCCTTAGAAAGAAGAGACTTATACAATAAAGCACATAATATAGAAAAAGATATTGATGGAATCGAAACAGAGGAAGAAAAGATAAATGAACAGATTATAGTCTCACGAGTAAAAGTTACGAATGAAAAAGGAGAAGAAGCAATAGGAAAACCACAAGGAAACTATATTACAATTGATATTAGAAATTTAAAAATTGCACATGAACGCGAAATTCAAGAAGCATCCGAAGCGGTTACGAAAGAATTAAAAGCACTGCTTGAAAAACATATTGGACCTAAAGAATCGATTTTAGTAGTGGGTTTAGGTAATATCTATGTAACGCCAGATGCTTTAGGACCAAAAGTTATTAATGAAATTGATATTACAAGGCATTTACTAGAGTATATGCCAGAAGCCTTAGATGAAAATACAAGAGAAGTAAGTGCTGTATCGCCAGGAGTATTAGGAACAACAGGAATAGAAACTTTAGAAATATTAAAAGGAATTGTAGATAATATTAAACCAAAATCAGTAATAGTAATTGATGCATTGGCTTCGAGAAGTATTGAAAGAATTAGTAGCTCCATACAACTTGCAGATACAGGAATTGTACCAGGAGCAGGAGTTGGAAATGCACGAAAAGAACTTACAGAAAAAACACTTGGAATACCAGTAATCGCAATGGGAATACCTACTGTAGTAGAAGCTGCAACAATTGCGGCAGATAGTTTAACTCTTCTAATACAAAAAGTGCAAGAACAAGCTCAATCAAATGATTTTTTAAATAAGTTACAAGAAGAAGATAAATATGAATTAATAAAAGAGGTACTAGCACCAGAAGAATATAATTTTATTGTTACACCAAAAGAAATAGATGGATTAATAGAAAAAATGAAAGATGTAGTGGCAAGAGGAATCAATTTTGCTGTTAATTAAAGTTTCAATAACAATGTAAGTAATCCTGTTTAATAGAAACGATATGCTTAAAGTCCGCGCAGGGAGCTTATATTTAAATAAACGAGCGGAGCAGGGAGCTTAAGTCGGGACGAAGCGAGATTATTTAAATAAAGCTCCCGTTGCAGGACATATCTAATTTAATACTATTAAACAGGATTACTTACTTACGTTGTTATAAATTTGCACAGACTTAATCATTATGCTATAATAAAAAACGAAAAGAATTATTTATCAAAAATTACTTAAGGAAGGAATGATAAAAAATATGAAAATACTTGCAGTAGGAGACATTGTAGGAGAAATAGGTTTAAATAAATTAAAGGAATTATTACCCAATATAATAGAAAAAGAAAATATAGATTTTACTATTGTAAATGCAGAAAACACATCAGGTGGAATGGGGCTTACAATAAAAGATTTTAATACTTTGCTAAAGCTACCAATTGATATAATGACCATGGGAAATCACACTTGGGGAAAAAAGGATATTTTTGCTTTTATTGATAATCCTAAATTAATAAGACCAGCTAATTATTCAAAAGGTGTGCAAGGAAAAGGTTATCAAATTTGTAATTGCAAAAATAAAAAAATAGCAGTGATTAATTTAATTGGAAGAACCGATATGAATGTTTTATCTGAGAATCCATTTACGGTAGCAGAAGAATTAGTAAATAAATTAAATAAAGAAGCAGATGCTATCTTGGTAGATTTTCATGCAGAAGCAACAGCAGAAAAAATAGCGATGAAATATTTCTTAGATGGAAAAGTAAGTGCCATTTTTGGAACACATACACATGTACAAACAGCAGATGAGGAAGTAACAGAAAATGGAACCGGATATATAACAGATATAGGTATGACAGGACCTAAGAAATCTGTAATCGGGATGGATGTAAAAGTATCTATAAAAAGGTTTGTTACTTCACTTCCAGAAAGATACAAATTAGCAGAAGGAGAAGCAATTTTGAATGCTTGCGTTTTTGAATTAGATGATGAAACTTTGAAAACAAGAAATATCTATCGAATCAAATATTAATTATTGGTTATAAAAAATATAAAAAATATAGTAATTATAATATAGTAAAACAGGACGGACATTTTACTGATGATGAAATTGCAATATTTAAAACTGTAGTTGAAAGAGGAGATAGATATTTCTTTGATGTTGTTAGAAAAGGGGGAATACGCAAACGATATTAAATTTTATTGTTAATATCTAATTTATGTAAATAATGTTGATAGTTGCAATGTCGAATTATGTCGAAAAGATACGATGAGTTTTTCCTTTTTTTTCCAAAAACTACTAGACAATTTCCAGAAATTGTAATATAAATATAACTGTTGATTAAAACAAATAAAAAAATATAGGAGGCAAAAATGGAAATTTTAAAAATCTCATCAAAGTCAAATCCAAATTCGGTAGCAGGGGCTATTGCAGGTTTGGTAAAAGAATCTAATAAGGCAGAAATGCAAGCAATAGGAGCAGGAGCACTTAATCAAGCTGTAAAAGCTGTAGCAATTGCAAGAGGGTTTGTCGCACCAGCAGGTGTTGATTTAGTATGTATACCTGCATTTGCAGAAGTTGAAGTGGAAGGAGAAGATAGAACGGGGATTAAACTGATTGTAGAATCAAGAAAATAATTTTGAATTTTGTGAAATGAATAGAAATCAAATAAAAAATAGGGGGCACTTTTTTATAGTGTCTCTTTTGTTCTCTAGAAAAAATATTATAATTCATATGCAGACTACTCTATTTTATATTATAAACCTAAGTCTTAATTTCTACTCAAAAAACAAAAGAGACACCTTGAAAAAAACTCGTTTATGGTATATAGTTATAATGTAATTTTTTGTTAGTGAGGAGGTTATATGAAATCTAACATCATTAAATACATATTTATTGTATTTGCAATTGGAATTATTGTGTTTGCTATCTATAAAATGAATTATCAAACAGAAAATCAAAATGGAATAAATGAAGAAAATCAAGCACAAGGCAATACACAAAATTCGGAATCCATTTTAAATATTGGAATTTCAGATTTTGATAATATTAACCCATTAATTACTAGCAATAAAGATATTATTAACTTATCTACCATCTTATATGAACCTTTATTAAAAATTACAGAAGATTATGGAATAGAATTAGGCCTTGCAGAGGAATGGTCAAAATCGGATGCAACTACCTATTTAGTAAAATTAAAAAGTAATTTAAAATGGGATGATGGGAAGCCAGTAACCGGTACAGATGTAAAATTTACTATAGAAAAATTACAAGAAGGAGAATCAATCTATTCCGACAATGTAGAAAATATAAAATCTGTAGAGATAATTGATGGAAATACTATTAGAATTAATCTAAAAAACGAAGAACCTTTTTTTGAATATAACTTAATATTCCCAATTGTTTCAAGCAACCAATTTGAAGATGAAGACTTTTTTAAATCTAGGTTAGCGCCATATGCAACCGGAATGTATAAAGTAAAATCAGCAACAAGTGAAAAAATAGAGTTAGTGCAAAACGAAAATTGGTATAATGCAGAAAATACAGAACGAAAAATCGATAAAGTAGTATTATACTTTTTCGAAACCATGGGAGATGCCTATAATAGTTTAAAGCTAGGAAATATCGATTTGGTATGCACGTCTATTACAAATGTAGAAGATTATATAGGAACAATAGGATTTGGCACAACAGAATACAAAGGAAGAAAACTAGATTTTATTAGTTTAAATTGTGAAGATACTATTTTAGCAAATAAAGAAGTTAGACAAGCAATTAATTATGCAATAGATAAGAATAAAATAAACTCTACGGTATTTAGCAATAATTATAATGTATCGTCTTTCCCAATAGACTATGGTAGTTATTTGTATGAAAAAGAGAGTAAATCAAGTTTTAATGCAGAAAAAGCAAAAGATGTATTAGAAGATGCAGGTTGGGAATACCGATATGGATACTGGAGAAAAACAGAAAATTATACCACACAATATTTAAATTTAAATTTAGTAGTAGATAACAGTAACGAAACAAGAGTAAAGGTTGCAGAGCTAATAGAGGAACAACTAGAAGAAATCGGAATAAATGTATCTTTGTATAGGGTTTCTAATAGTTCTTACAAAAATTATTTAGAGAATAAAAATTATGATATGATTCTAACAGGAGTTAATAATGGATATAGTCCAGATTTAAGTTACTTTTTGGGAGAAGACAATATAGCAAATTACGAAAACGAAGAAATAGCAAATATACTAAAAGAAGTGAAAAACATTGCAGATACTAATTTACTAAAAGAAAAATATAACAGAATAATAGAAATATATGAAGACGAAATACCATATGTATGTTTATACAGAAATACCAATAAAGTAGTTTATAGTATTAGAGTTACTGGAAGTATCAATCCTAATAATTATACTGTGTATTATAGTTTTGAAAATTGGTATAGGCAGTAATTCGATTAAATAATAATTATAATTTATAGTTCCTTTAAAAATGTCGGAGCAATGCATATTTTAATTTTATGTTTTCGGCCCTTTGGCATCGGACAAACTGTACTATGAGAAATGAGAGATGGAAAATGAGGTGTGTGACACATTATATTATAATCTTTCACATCCCACATCACATATCTCACTTCTCTTAAATGTAAATTTGTCTTAGTAGTATGTATATTTCTCAAATTTTTTTGTACCTTGCTGTCGCAAACAAATTAGCGACCTTA
>CALXVO010000068.1 GCA_944392065.1 uncultured Clostridia bacterium
GACAGACTTTTTTTTCCGGATTTTCCTAATTGGGGACAGGCACCAATTAGGAAAATCCAGAAAAAAAAGCCTGTCCCCAATTAGGAATAATCACTAAAAAATTCTTAATACATAAAATATATTAAGAATTTTTTTAGTGTAAATAAAAGATATTATAGGTAATAAATAAAAACACTAGAAACAGGAGGCTTTTATGTGGAACTTTATATTAAACGGTATCTTCTGGGTGCTTGCACTTTACGGTTTGTTTGAAATAATAAAAAATATTATATACATTTGTACATATACAAATTTAAAATCAAATGGAATATATGTAATTATTGCTACAAAAAATCAAGAAAATAGAATTGAAGGATTTTTACGTACATTGCTTTTCAGAATAATGTATGGGAAAGAAGATTGTGTAAAACAAGTAATAGTAACAGATCTAAATTCGACAGATGATACAATGAAGATTTTAAACAAATTGAGTAAAGATTATGATAATATAAAGGTTACAAATTGGAAAGAGTGCAAAGAAGTAATAGATAGCATTAAAGAAGCTAGCTAAGATGCTTTTCATACTTTTTCTAGAATGTTATTATTGAACTTATTATGAATTTATTAGAAAATAGAACAGTAACATTGTAATTATTATATAGTAACCCTTTACTCTTGTTACCGTCAAGTGAAAAGTCAAATGCAATTCTGTAAAGTAAATGCAATTTGTACGATTAAATGAAGTTTAGAAGCAATATTTTTATCTTAAAGTATTGCTTTTTTCTAGTTTACTCTGTTACTCTGCAACTCTTGTAAATTTTTAACAACTATGATATAATTCACAAATAGACAGAGAAAGTAGTCGATGGATAGCAAGGTCTGTCCCCAAAACGACAATGTTGTCGTTTTTTGGCCTGTCCCTATAACGACAAAAAGAGGGTAATAGATTGGAATTACAAGGAGAAGTTATTGAAATAATATATAAGAATGAGATTAATAGCTATTGCATAGCTGTGTTAAACATAGATAAAGATTGGATTAAGTCTGGAAATAAACAATCTGACCAAATGGATTTGCTTTCTATGGAAAGAGAAATAGATAAATTGGATAATGAAACTACAATAGTAGGGTATCTGCCTTTTGTAAATATAGGTGATACCCTTAAAGTAGTTGGAAAATTTGTGGAACATCAAGAATACGGAAGGCAATTTAAGGTGGATACTTTTGAAAAGAAAATGCCACAAACAACTAAAGCATTGGAAAGATATTTAGCTAACTGTGGAATAAAAGGAGTTGGTCCTGCTACTGCTAAGCATATTGTGGATATGTTTGGCGAGGATACTCTAAATGTGTTTAAATTTGAACCTGAGAAATTGTCAAGAGTAAAAGGAATAACAAAAGATAAAGCGGTAGAAATAGCTAATACTTTTATTGAAAATTGGGAAGTATGGCAATTAGTAGGTTTTTTAGATAAGTTTGGAATAGGCCCACAAAGTGCAGAAAAAATATATAAAGCACTTGGTGCAAATGCAATAGAGGAAATTGAAGCTAATCCATATATATTGATAGATTTAGTGAACAAAGTAAATTTTACTCAAATTGATAAAATGGCATTAGGACTAGGGATTGAGTATAACAATGAAAAGCGTATAAGAAGTGGAATAAAACATGCATTACTACTTATGACATATAATGGACATTGTTGTACTAGGTATGAAAGTTTAGTTGAATTTGTAAAAAAACTTTTAAATGTAAGTGAAAATGAAATAGAAGATTGCTTAATAAATATGAAAGCAAAAGAAGACATTGTACTTGAAGAAAGAGATGAAGCAGAATGGGTGTATTTATATCAATATTACAAAGCAGAGCAAGAAGTTGCAGAAAGGTTAATTGATTTAAATACTTATAAAAACATTAAAAAAATAGATAGATTTGATAAAGAATTAAAATTATTTGAAAAAAAATCTAGTATAGAGTTATCTGAAAAACAAATTGAAGCGATTAGGGCTATAAACGAAAATAATGTTTGTGTTATAACTGGTGGACCTGGTACAGGAAAAACCACTATTATCAAAACAATTATTGATATTTTTAAACATAATGAAATGAAACCAGTTCTTTGTGCACCAACAGGTAGAGCTGCTAAAAAGATGACAGAAACAACAGGTAATGATGCGAAAACTTTGCACCGTTTACTAGAAATAGGAAAATTTTCTGATGAAGATCAGGGACTTAATGTAGAGATATCAGTAGCACCTATAGATGGAGATATAGTTATAGTAGATGAGATGTCTATGGTAGATTTATTTTTAATGAATTATTTATGTAAAGCCTTATATAAAGGAACAAAATTAGTTCTAGTTGGAGACATAGATCAGCTTCCTTCAGTAGGGCCAGGAAATGTGCTAAAAGATATTATTGAGTCTGGAAAAATAACTACAATAAGATTAAACAAAATTTTTAGACAAGCTGCTAGAAGCAAGATTATAGTAAATGCCCATAGAGTAAATGAAGGGATTGGATTTATTACAAAACAAGAAATTCAAGATATGAATATGATTATAGATAATAGCGTAGAAAGCAAATCAGAAGAAGATAGAGAAATAAATAGAAAAAATACTGATAAAATTACAAATATTTTTTTAGATGATTTCTTTTTTGTTGATCAAAGAGACAAAGAAAAAATACTATATAATATTATTACTTTAAGTGGTGAGAGACTTAAAAAATATGGAGATTATGATTTCCTAAAGAACATACAAGTTATAACTCCAACTAAAAAAGGAGAACTTGGAACTAAAGAGCTAAATAAAATTTTGCAACAAACAGTGAACCCATGGACAGAAACTAAAAACGAAAAAAAGTTTGGAGATAATACTTTTAGAGAAGGCGACAGGATAATGCAAATAAAAAACAATTATGATATTTATTGGGAGAAAAAAGAGCCTTATTTTGAGAGTGGAAGTGGCGTATTTAATGGAGAGTTTGGAACTATAAATATTATAGATGATTTCAATAAGCAAATAAAAATAAAATTCGATGATGAAAAAGAGGTATGGTATCAATATAATGAGTTAGAACAAATTGAGCATGCATATGCCATTACAGTGCATAAGGCACAAGGTAGTGAATTTGATGTGGTAATAATGCCAATATCTCAAACAGCACCAATGCTTCTTACAAGAAATTTATTGTATACGGGTATGACAAGAGCAAAAAAATTACTAATTATAATTGGTAATAAAAACATAGTGGATTTTATGATAAATAATTCAGATAACAAGAAGAGAAACACAGGATTAGCATACAAATTGCGCACAAGAAATTCGGGGGTAGTAGAAAGGAGATACTAGTGTATGTACATTTTTAGAAAGACCCTCGAATATATTTTTTTACCTAGCTGTGGTATATGTGGTAAACTAGGAGGCACGTATTTATGTGAAAAATGTGAAAAGGAGCTTGAAAAATACGTGATTAATTTAAAAGAAACTTTGCCAATTCCAGAAAGTAAACTATATGATATTACATTAATTCAAGCTACTAATCAGTGTAATATTACACTGATTAGTAATAAAAATTTAAAAATGCTAGATAAAGATAATAGTAAAATTTATAAAAAAATTGAAAAATTTCATATTTTTAAATATGCAGATTTAGTAAGAAAGTTAATAATTCAGTACAAATTTAATGATAAAGCATATTTATATAAAATGTTTTGTGAATTTATTGTGAAAGATAAGAAATCTTTTGATTTTATAAATAGTTATGATATAATATTGCCAGTTCCGATACACAGAAAAAGAAAGAAGCAAAGAGGATATAATCAAAGCGAACTTATAGCAAGCGAATTGGCTAAGATAGCACAAATTAAGTGTTATACAGATGTTTTGATAAAAGTAAAGAATAATAAACCACAGAGTAGTTTAAGTGGAAAGATAAGAAAAGAAAATACAAAAAATGTATATAAATTAATTAATTTTGAAAAAATAGATAATAAAAAGATTTTGATTTTTGATGACATCTATACAACTGGAGCTACTATAAATGCATGTACTCAAGAATTGCAAAAAGCAAATGTGGCGGATATTGGTGTGTTAACTTTAGCAAAAGACTAGAAATATTACATAAAGTTGTTTTAAATCCAGAAAAATGGAAGATAATATTAAAAAAGTATGAAAAATATAAGAGTGATACAAAAGTATTATGATTTAAACAAGTAGGAGTGTCCCAAAAGTCCAAAAAGTTGGACAGATAGGAGTGTCCCTTTTGTCAAAGAGAAAAGAGAGGAGAAAGAGATGGAGGATTTAGTTGAAAGCATATTAGATTATATAAGGTCAGATTATACAGATTATGCAATAATGCTTAATGGTGAATGGGGAAGTGGAAAAACTTATTTTTGGAATAATAAAATAAAACCTAAAATAGAATCTATGAGGCTTAACGGAAAAAGATATACAGCCATATATATGTCTTTATATGGAATATCAAACTTGGAAGAAATAAGCAAGAAAATATTTATAGAAACGACACAACTCATGGATAAAAATTTAAAGAAATATATGGAAGCAAGTGGAGTGAAAAACATACCAGAGTATGCAAAAACAGGACTGGATATGGCAAATTTTTTTGGTGTTACTCAAAATGGGGATAGAATAGATTATGGGCAATTTTTTTCTACAGATGACAAAGTATTATGCTTTGATGACCTAGAGAGAGCAAATGTAGATGTTATAGATATTTTAGGATATATTAATAATTTTGTTGAGCATGATCATATAAAAACTATAATTATATGTAATGAAAAAGAATTATCTACAAAATTAAAAAATAGTAATCTAGAAATGAAAACATTTATAGCAACATATTTGTTGGATAAGGAAAATAAACTAAATATCAAAACGGACAAACCAATGGTAGAGAGAATTCGTGACACAATTGAATATGTTTTTGATAAAGCAAATGATTACGAAAGAATAAAAGAAAAACTTATTGGCGAAACATTTGAATATGCTCCAGAATTTAATTATATTATAAATGGAATTCTAATGAGATACGAAAGTTGCCCAGACTTGATTAGATTCTTAAGAGAAAATACCAATCTTATAATTTCCACTTTTAATAAAAGTGGAACTAGAAATTTAAGAATTTTAAAACATTCTCTAACTAACTTTAAAAAAATATTTGATATGGTAAATAAATCATATCCAAATACAAATCACAGAGTTTTACAGACAATGCTTATTTTTACAATAGCAATTTCTTTTGAAATAAAAGCTGGCAAAATTACAAAAGACAAGTTTGTAAATATCAATGATAACGAAGAATATAAGGCAATACTTGTATCATCAAGAGTATTTATGGATAATAGACAGTTTTATATAAAGGAATTTGATAACAATTACTATTATAATTTTAAAGCAGAATATAGATTTTTTAAATTCATAGAATTGTATGTACGTACTCGTATTTTTGATATGAAGGTATTTAAAAGGGATATGGAGGCTATTATAAATACAGTAGATACAGATAAGTTGCCAGGATATAAGAGGCTTCTTACAGAAGAGTATTGGAAAATATCGGACGACCAATTTGGTGGGGTTGTATCAGAGGTATTAGAAGATGTGAAAAATGGTAATATAGAACTAATAAATGTTGTAAAATTGTTTGCATATTTTGCACACTTTGTAAGAAAAGGACTAATTGATTATGATATGAAAACAATTAAAAGTGTATTTCTAAATGGAATGAATGTATCTTCATTAACATCAAGTTATTGCTCAAATGTAGAGGAAGAACTTGCAAGTTTAGCTATAGAAGAAGATAAATCTGAAGACATGGAAGAAATTTTAGATCACTTTAATAATATAAATGCACAGTTACAAGAAAAGATGTATAAGGAAAAAGCAGAGGAAATATTTAAGTATATACCAATGAAAATGGAACAATTCTATGATAAATTTGATAAGGAATGCATGAAAGTTCCAATATTTAAGTATTATGATGTATTTCAAATGTTTCAAAGAATATCATGTGCAAGCAATGAGGATATAGTAACTATAAAAGAAAAATTGATAGATAGGGCAAAAAAATATGGCCGTGAATTACAAGAAGAATTGTCGAATTTGAAAAAATTAAAACAAGTTATGGATGATTATATAGACGGAAAAGAGCCAACAATAAAGTTAGTTATATTACAAGATTTTGCGGAAGAACTCGGAAAAGTAATAGCAGAATACAAGAAGTTTGAAGAACCAGCAACTGCCACAGCAGATGTAGTAGAAGAAATCTAAAAAAACATGTATAAAATTTTCCTCTTTTGCAATAATAAGAGTAGACATAATTATAAAAGGAGGAAAATTATGAAAGCAACAGGAGTTGTAAGAAGAATAGATGATTTGGGCAGAGTTGTTATTCCAAAAGAAATACGTAAAACA
>CALXVO010000069.1 GCA_944392065.1 uncultured Clostridia bacterium
GACGCTAAGAAATATACAATACCATTTGGTTCTAAACTTCGTGTAAGAGATGGAGATGAAATAAAAGCCGGAGCACCAATCACAGAAGGATCTATCAATCCAAACGAAATTTTAGCTATTAATGGGCCAGATGGAGTTTACCTATACTTAGTACAGGAAGTGCAAAAAGTATATCGTAACCAAGGTGTTGATATTAATGATAAACACGTTGAAGTTATTGCAAGACAAATGCTTAAGAAAGTAAGAGTAGAAGACAATGGAGATACACCATTATTTGCAGGTTCGCTTGTAGATGTATACGAAGTAGAAGATGCAAATAAGAAAGTAGAAGCAGAAGGCGGAAGACCTGCAACATATAAACGCGTATTACTTGGAATTACAAAAGCATCACTTGCAACAGAAAGCTTCTTATCGGCAGCATCATTCCAAGAGACAACAAGAGTTCTTACAGAAGCAGCTGTTAAAGGTAAGGTAGATGAATTAATTGGACTAAAAGAAAATGTTATAATAGGAAAATTAATTCCAGCAGGTACTGGTATGGCAAAATATAAGAACATTCATATAAATACAGAAAATCAAGAATAAAAAAAGAGGCTAAAATCATAACCACCCGTTTTACGGGTGGTTATGATTTTACGTGAGAGGCATGTTCTATTAGAAATACCTCTCAAAAAGTTCAAAAACTTGGACAAAAAGGAGTGTCCCTTCTGTCCAAGTAATTAAATTTGTTCACTAAAATACTCATTAATTCGATTTATAAGTTCTTGCTTAACTTCATAAATATTCATTCCTTCAACTTGTGCGCCTGCCAAAGTTATATGACCACCACCACCAAGTTTTTCAAGAATAACTTGTACATTTATATCTCCTATTGAACGTCCACTTATGCATACTTTATTTCCTAATTTTCCTAATACAAACGAAGCTGTAATATTGCTTATTGTAAGAAGTTCATCAGCAGCTTTAGCGCATACTATATTTGCCTCTGTATCATCTTCTTCATAAATAGCTATTGCAATACTATCATAAGCAATATCTGATTTTCCGATTATATTAGATATCTTATTGTAAGTATCAAAATTGCTCTGGAACCATTTCTTTACTTTTATTATATCAACTCCACATTTACGCAAATATGCTGCTGCTTCAAAAGTTCTAACACCAGTTTTAAAAGTAAAACTTTTTGTATCCATCATTATTCCAGCATATAGTGCCTCTGCTTCTACATTAGTTAATGATACTTCTTGTTGTGCGTATTTTACAAGTTCTGTAACAAGTTCAGAAGCTGATGAAGCATATACCTCATGAAATGTAAGCATTGCATTTTCAATATAGTCTGGACTTCTTCTATGATGGTCTATTACTACTATTTTCTTTGCTCTTGCTAATACTTCTTGCGATTCTACATAATTCTTTTTATTTGTATCTACCACAACTAGTAATGTATCATCATCAATTGCAGCTAGTGCCTCTTGTGGCTCTAATATTAAATCCTTATATTCTTCAATGTTATTTATCTCATTCAAAAATGTAACTAGATTTTCTCCCTTAGTATTTAATACTATAAATGCATCTTTTCTTAATGTTTTTGTCAAGCGATAAATTCCCATGCTCGAACCTATGCAATCCATATCTGAATTACTATGCCCCATTATCACTACTTTACTTGATTCTTGTATTATTCCTTCTAATGCATGTGATATAATTCTTGCTTTTACTTTAGTTCTCTTCTCTAGCTCTTGAGTCCTTCCTCCAAAGAAAGTATATTTATCTCCTTCATGTATAACAGCTTGATCTCCACCACGACCTAACACTATATCTAATGCTGCTTGTGCTGTTTTGTATTTTTCTAAATTATTAAATCCTTCATTTGATATAGCAATACTTAATGTAAATTGCATTTTATCAGATGGTTGTAATTCCTTTATTGTGTCTAATATATCAAATTTTCTGTCTTCAATTTGTTTAATATATTGTTTTTCGAATATGCATACAAAGGTATCTCTTTCAGATTTTAATATTAATCCTTTATAATCTGATGCCCAGTCATATAATTTCTTTTCAATTTCTGCCATTAAGCCTGTTTTGTCACTATCTTCTAATCTTTGACTTATCTCTTCATAATTGTCTATCATTACTATTCCAATATACATATCCTTATTGTCAAATAAGCTTTCAAGTTCTACTAGTTTTGTATTATCTACAAAATAAATAGTAATAATATACTCATCTTTTAGAGGCATATAATCGCCATATAATTTATATGTTTTTTTACCTATTTTTATTTCATCATAAATTTTTTCTTTTTTATCATTATTTTTTATTTCTAATTTTACATTATTTATAATATTGGTCAAATAATTGTTAATGTCAATATTGGCAAATTCTTGATTAAACTTAGTATTTCTAAATATCAAATTACCATTTGTCTCAGCGATGACTAGTGGAAAAGGTAAATTTACAAGTGCAATTTTTGCTACTTTGTCTAAGCTGAATGTTAAGTTTTTTATGTGCTCTGTAAGCTCTTCCTGCCTTTTATTGTTTGTCCAATATGCATACATAACAAGTAAAATGTATACAATAATAGATGGTATAATAAGCCAATGGTTATATATACATATTACTACTAATAAAATTGCTATAATTGCTAAATATATTTTTGTCTTTGATACGATTTTATCTAAAACTTTTTTATTATGGTTCATAAAAACCTCCATTTAAACAGTATCTATTGTACTATTTTCGGGAGGTTTTGTCAAGTTTACGTAAAATTAAAAAGCTAATATACATCTTGAAAAAAAGTGAAAAATAGTATAAAATAGTAAGCGAAAAAAGACAGAAAGTGAGGATTATCTATGAAAGTAATTTTATTAGACAATATAAAAGGTGTAGGAAAAAAAGACGAAGTTATTAATGCGTCAGATGGATATGCTAGAAATTATCTTTTTCCTAAAAAATTAGCTGTAGAAGCAAATACAGAAAATATGGCTAAATTAAATAATAAAAAAGAAGCAGCACTTTATAAAAAAGATCAAGAAAAGCAAAATGCTGAAGAATTAGCCAAAAAGCTAAAAGGAATTATGCTAAAAATAAAAGTAAAAGCAGGAGAAAACGGAAAAATTTTTGGCGGAGTTACAAGTAAGGAAATTTCAGATAATTTAAAAACACAATATAACTTTGAAGTAGATAAAAAGAAAATTGAATTAAAGGAAACAATAAAAACATTAGGGAGTTTTAATGTTTCTATAAAATTATTTGAGGGAGTTACTGCAAATTTAAAAGTGGAAGTAATTAGTGGCTAGAAATTAGGGATTAGAGATTAGAAGTTGGAAATACGAATAGTATAACTGAATCTAGAAAAATTGATTAATAAAATTTACTTTTTAAACAATTTAAATTTCTAACTTATTATCAGTTATATTTACAGTAGGGAAGGACTGAGATAAAAATGGAACTAGGAAAGGTACCACCAAATGATACAGAAGCAGAGCAAGCTGTAATAGGAAGTATGCTTACAGATAAAGATGCAGTATCATCTGCTGTAGAAGTATTGAAAGAAAATGATTTTTATAGGGAAGATAACAAAATAATCTATACAGCAATATTGAATTTATATAACAGAAGTGAACCAATAGATATCATTACTCTAAAATCAGAACTATCTGCCATGGGAAAATTAGATGCAGTTGGAGGATTAGAATATATTGCAGGACTTCCAGATAAAGTTCCAACAACATCAAATGTTGAACAATATATAAAAATAGTAGAAGAAAAATCACTGTTAAGAAATTTGATAAAAACTGCAAATGATATTATAACTCTTGGATATGATCCAACACAAGAAGTAGAAGATATAATAGATAGTTCAGAAAAAAAGATTTTTGAGGTAATGCAAAAGAAAAATCAGAAAGGATATAGTTCGATAAAAGATATTCTTGTAGATACTTTTACTGAATTAGAACAGTTATACAATAGAAAACAACACATTACAGGTATTCCTACAGGTTTTGCAGATTTAGATTACAGAACTGCAGGTCTTCATAAATCTGATTTAGTATTAGTTGCTGCAAGACCAGCAATGGGAAAATCTGCTTTTGCACTAAACATTGCTACAAATGCAGCCGTAAGGGCCAATACACCTGTTGCAATATTTAGCTTAGAGATGTCAAAAGAACAAATGGTAAACAGAATCTTATGCTCAGAAGCAATGGTGGATAGTAATAAGGTAAGAACAGGAACTCTTGAAGATGAAGATTGGGCAAAACTTGCTGAAACATCTGGAATATTGTCGGAGTCACAAATATATATAGATGATACGCCAGGAATATCAATAATGGAAATCCGTGCAAAATGCAGAAAAATGAAACTCGAAAAAAACATCGGACTAGTAGTTATAGATTATTTACAATTAGTACAAGGAAGTGGAAAAAGGGGAGCAAGTCGTGAACAAGAAATAGCAGAAATAAGCCGTTCATTAAAAATACTTGCAAAAGAAATTGAAGTCCCAGTAATTGCTTTATCACAATTATCGAGAGCTCCAGAGCAAAGACCAGATCATAGACCTATGCTCTCTGATCTTCGTGAATCTGGATCTATAGAGCAAGATGCTGATATTGTTATGTTTCTGTACAGAGATGACTACTATAATGAAGACAGCGAGAAAAAGAACATTGCGGAGGTAATCTTAGCAAAGCATAGAGCCGGATCAACTGGAACTGTGGAATTATTGTGGCTTGGAAATTATACTAAGTTTGCTAATATTGATAAATATAGGGAATAAAGAAAATGTATAAAAAGTAAAAACCGAAGGTCATATTGATAACCTTCGGTTTTTGAATCAAAGGACACATATTATGTCAAACTATTGCAAGTTTACTTAATTTATGATAATATAATCAAATAGTTAAGAGGTGAAAAAATGTTAGAAGAGCAAGTATTAACTACTATAGATAAATACTACATGATAGATAGAGAAGATAAAATTGTCATAGGTGTCTCTGGCGGGCCAGATTCCATGACACTTTTAAATGTTCTAAATAACTTAAAAGAAAAATTGAATATAAAAATATTTGTAGCACATATTAATCATATGATAAGGGAAGAAGCTGATGAAGAAACTGAATATGTAAAAGAGTTTTGCAAAAAAATAGGAGTAGAGTTTTTTTCTAAAAGAGTAGATGTAGAAAAAGAAGCGAAAAGATTAAAAATTGGAGCAGAAGAGGCAGGAAGAATTATTCGATATGATTTTTTTGAAGAAGTAGCTAAAAAAGTTGGAGCAAATAAAATCGCAACAGCCCACAATAGTAATGATAATGTAGAAACTATATTTATGAATATAATTAGAGGAACATCAGTATCTGGATTAAAAGGAATAGAAAAAGTAAGAGATGGAAAATTTATAAGGCCAATTATAGAATGCAAAAGAAGTGAAATAGAAGAATATTGTATATTACATAAAATAAATCCAAAATATGATAAAACAAATAGCGAAAATATATATACTAGAAATAAAATAAGAAATCTTCTTATACCATATATACAAAAAGAATTTAATCCAAATATTATAGAAGCTATAAATAGATTATCAAATATAGCAATAGAGCAAGAAGAATATCTTAATAAAGTTGTAGAAACTGAATATAAAAGATTATTGGTTTCAATGGATGAGAAAGAGAGAAATAAATTAGAAAATAGCAAAATCAAAAATATGAATGCAAAAAGAGAAATTATTGATAATACAGATGATTATAATAATATAACTTATAAGAAAACAGTAATTTTAAATTTGAAGGAATTTAATAAACTAGATAGAGTAATAAAGTCTAAAATTATCTTATATACTATATCAAAGGTATATGGGAAGATTACAGGAATAGAAAAAATACATATTGATGATATAATAAAACTTTGTGATAACAATATAGGAAATAAGTATTTATCTCCTAAAAAAGGGATTAAAATATATGTAAAAAGTGGGAAAATTTTTTTCTTAAGTAATATTGATTTATAACTCGTGACTTTTATAATTTTATCTATTAATGACTGTTATTAATTGATTTTTAGATCAGTGTGATTTGTAAATGTGATTTATATTAAACACAAAAAAAGTTGTAAAAAAACTTGAAATAAGTGAATAGATGTGGTATATTTCAAAAGTAAACTTTTAACAATGATACTATTTGGGAAAGGGTGTCCCTAATTTGGAAAAAAGTGGACAAATACGCCTGTCCCCAAATTGGAAAAGGAGGAAATTTAATTTGAAGGGTGGAATAAAAACATTAGCTATGTGGCTAATTATAGGCATAATATTTATAGTATTATTAACTTCTATATTGGATAATAGCAATAATAAATTTGTATATTTTGAATTGATTGAGTAAATAGAAGAA
>CALXVO010000070.1 GCA_944392065.1 uncultured Clostridia bacterium
TTTCAGGATCATAATTGACTTCCAATATTGCTCATAAATTAGAAGACAGTCTTTTTATTCTATTAGAAGCTAATTATGATCCTGAAATTCTAAAGTGTTCCTCATATCCTTATTTATTAAAACAAAGAATTGCTGGACCTAATGGTCATCTTCCTAATTCTGAAGCAGGAAAAACAATTTCTTTTTTAATGAATAGCGGTTTAAATCAAGTAATGCTTGGACATTTAAGTAAAGAAAACAACTTTCCAGAACTTGCTTATAAAACTGTTGTAGAAGAACTGATAGAAAGTAAATTAGATTTTAGCAAATTAAAGATAGATATTGCAGACCGATATTCCCCTAGTAAAATTATTAAGGTGGGATAAGAAGGAGTTATTATGTTACATATTAATATTTCTTTTGTTATTGGTGGCTCTCTTGGATTATCTAATGAGGTAATAAAACATTCAAATGAATTAATTTGTTTTTCTAAAATGACTTTCCCTCATCAATTAATTCGTGTTTTTTTGTTAGAGCAAATATATAGAGCTTTTAAAATTTCAAATCATGAAACTTATCATAAATAAATATATAAATTGTAGAGGAAATTTTATAAATATATTTAAAAGGGGAAAACATGCCTCGATTTTATAACGAATTAAATTTTTTTGAATTAATTTTTTATAATAATTTTTTATATAATTATTAAATAAATTGAAATAAAATTTTTTATTAAACTTTTTGTTTCATTTCCTTTCTAATTATTTACTTATTTAATTTTTTCTTTTCGGGGGCGAAATAATTAAAAAGCATTTCCTCTACAAGATTAAAAACTTATAAAATTAATTTTTTTATTTTTCTGATTAATGCTATAGAAATAATTTTTATTATTATTTTTTTTATGATAAAAAATAGAATAATAAATATAAAAAGTCTTATAAACATCACATTTACCTTTGAAAAAAATTTTATTGTTGATTATTTTCTGAATTAAATATTTTTATTGAAAAGTTAAAATTTTTAGAATTATCTTTTATTTAAACAGTTTATGTTTATATGATAATTCATTTTTTTTATTTTGTCAAGAAAAATCTTACGACAAAATTCGACAAATTACCACAGACGCTATTATTCCAGCAATGTCAGCTGCTAATGCTGCAACCAAAATTCCTCTTGTTTTCTTTATTCCTACAGAACTCGTATAAATAGCTATAGTATAGAATGTAGTTTCCGTTGAACCCATTATTGTAGAAGTTATAATTCCAATTAAAGTATCTACTCCATAATTTTTCATGATATCTACTGCAACCGCCATTGATGCACTTCCTGAAATTGGTCTTAAAATAGCTAGTGGCATTATCTGACTAGGAATTTCCAGTAAATTAGTTAAAGGTGTTATCAAATTACAAATTAATTCTATAATCCCAGAACTTCGTAATAACCCAACTGCTAAAAATATTCCTATTAATGTTGGGAACATTTTAAATACAATTTCAATTCCCTCCTTGGCTCCATTTAAAAACGTATCAAACACTTCTACTTTTTCTTTTAAACCAAAGAGTATTATTAACATTATAATAACTGGAATTGCTACTCCAGAAAGATAGTTAATTAAATTTGCCATTTATTTCACCTTTTTAATTAATATTTTTGTAATTAAGATTCCCACTAGTCCTGCTATTATAGTAGCTATCCATACTGGTGCAATAATAGAAGTAGGATTTCCAGAATTTAGTGATGTTCTTATAGCTATTACATTAGTAGGTATTAGCTGAATAGAAGCTGTATTTAAAACAATAAACATCATCATTGCATTAGATAATGTATCTTTCCTTGAATTCTCTTTTTGCATTGTTTTCATTGCTTTTAATCCAAGTGGAGTTGCTGCATTTCCTAATCCTAATATATTCGCAATCATATTCATAGAAATTTCTTGTTTAGCAATTTCATTTCTTTTTAAATCTGGAAATAAAAAGTTTACAAAAGGTTTTAGCAAATTTGTTAATTTTTTTATTAATGTTGTTTTTTTCATTATTTCCATTATTCCATTCCATAGGCAAATTGTTCCTAAAAATGTCATCGAAAGTTCTACTGCATCTGATAAAGATTCAAATATTCCATTATTTACCTCATTCACTCTTCCGGAAATTAATGCATAAACAAAAGATAAAATAATAAAAACTGGCCATAATATATTTAGCATAACTTTCACCTATTTATTTGTATTCAATAAAGATATTTTTATTACAATCTTAATTGTCTATTTTTGTCGAACAAAATATAGATATTTCTTAAATGTTTTTATTGCCTTTTTTGGTAAATTATGTTATTATTGTTATAGATTTTGTCGAATTTTGTATTTTTGGGGGAGGATTTTATGAAATCAACAGGAATTGTAAGAAGAGTTGATGAACTAGGAAGAGTTGTTATTCCAATTGAGATAAGAAACAAATTTGGTATCGCAGAAAAAGATCCAATTGAAATATATGTGGATGGTTCAAACATTGTACTAAAGAAATATGAAGAAACTTGTATTTTTTGTGGAAATACAAAAAATTTATCAGAATATAAAGGAAAACTTGTATGCGATAAATGTGCTGAGCAAATTTCTAAAAATAGTTCAAATAAATAATTTAAATATTTAATTTTAGCACATAATATATTTAATTTTAATATTTAAAATAAAAACTCGATTAAAAATTAAAAAAACTTTTAAGTTATTTTTTTCGCTTAAAAGTTTTTTATTACGCTTTATAACACATATTTGTAATACTTTTAAATAAACAATTGATATATTTCATTTTTTGAAACATTTTTATTTTTTGCTATTTGCTTTATAATATCTTTTTTCTCCATTCCTTGCGCCTCATAATACTTATATTGTTCTTGTGGGGTTTTATTCTCTATTCTTTCTTTTTCTTTTAATACTTTATTGTTATTTAAATCTAATAAAATAATATATTCTCCTTTTATGATGTCCATATCCTTTAAATTCATAATAATATTACTAATATTGTCTCGAATAAATTCTTCATGCATTTTAGTAAGTTCTTTTGCAATTACACAATTAATATCTCCTACATCTTCTAGGATATCTTCTAATGTTTTTAATAATTTATGTGGTGCTTCATATAGAATTATTGTTTTATCCTCTTTTTTTATTCTTTCTAATCTATCTTTTCTATTTTTTTTATTTAATGGTAAAAATCCATAAAATGCAAATTCTTTTGTATTAAGTCCAGAAGAAATTAATGCATTTATAAGAGCACATGCACCAGGGATTGGAACTATTTCTATCTTATTTTGTATTGCTACTTTTACAATTTCTTCTCCTGGATCCGAAATTCCTGGGGTCCCTGCATCTGTAACGATTGCAATATTTTCTCCTGCTAATAACTTATTAATTAATACATCCGATTTTACATCTTCATTATGACGATGATAACTAATTAATGGTTTGCTTATTTCATAATAATTAAGCAATTTTAAGGTGTGCCTTGTATCCTCTGCTGCAATTACATCTACTTCTTTTAGTACACGAATTGCTCGAAAAGTAATATCTTCTAAATTTCCAATAGGCGTTGCTACTAAATATAATTTTCCTGGCATTTTTTCTCCTCTTTTCTACTTTTTCTTGTTATATATTTCATAAATCTCATCAGTATATTCTCCATCAGAATTATATATAATGAGTGGTTCTTCTATTTTTAAAAAGGCTCTAGCATTTTTTACTCCTTTTATTAGTACCAATGTTGGCTCTTTCTTAATAGTCGAATATACAAATCGTATTTTTTTGGGTTCTATTTTATATTTTCGCATTAATTCTATAATATCCACTAATCTATCTGGTCTATGTACCATATAAAAAGAGCCTCTATCTTTTAATAAATATTTAGAAACTTGAATAAAATCTTCTAAATTAGCTGTTACTTCATGTCTTGAAATATATTTATATTCTTTTTCATTTATTTTTCCTGTCTCTAATTTCTTATATGGTGGATTCGTTACAATAAAATCAAAACTTTCTCGAACTAATTTATGTTCTATTATCGAAATTTCATTTGATTTTTTACTATCATTTTTATTTATTATGTTTTTTATATCTAAATTTAAAATTTCAATTTTATTTTGAAGATTATTTAATTCTACACTTCTTTTTGCCATATTAGCTACTTCTTTTTGAATTTCCACCCCAATTATTTTTGAAATTTTTGTTTTAGCAGAAAGTAAAATACTAATAATTCCAGTCCCTGTTCCCAAATCAACCCCAATAGAATTTTCTTTTACTTCCTTGGCAAAATCAGACAAAAGTACACTATCAATTCCAAAACAAAATCCATCCTCATTTTGTATTATTTTTAAATTATTATATTCTAAATCATCAATTCTTTCATTTTCTTTTAAATTCATCACTTAATACCTCTACTTTACATATTATATATTAATTTTGATTCTTAATCAAGATTTACATAAAAGTTTCAAGTTGGGAAAGGAATGATATCCATGGGAAATGAAAAATCAAAAGAAAATAAAAAGAAAAAATTTGATTTTAAATGCAAAAAAGAAAATGCCATTAACTCCTTATTTGAAGTTGAACATTTTCTTTGTGATTTAAAAAAAGTTTTTAACACAGTTTGTTTATATAAAATATTAAAGTAAATCTTTTATTAAATTATAATTATTCTATTAATTATTGGCTCTTTTATTATCTTAAAATAGTTTAATGTTATTCATTAACAGTATTACTACTATCTTCTTCATCTTGCTCCTTTATTACAACAAATGGGGCATCAAACTTTATTAAATTATCATTAAAAGCTTTGTTTTCTTCTCCATCAATTAATATTTTTACTGCATTGACTTCAGTAAGATTTGTCATGGTATTTACAATCGAATAAATTGTGCTACTCTCTTGTGTTTCTCCTCCACTATGATTTTCAATAAATTCTTTAGATAAATCTAAATATAGTATATCTCCCTTCCTTTCCGCTTTATTTACTCTTGTTCCTTCTGGTATTGTTCCTGTTAAACTATTATTTTGTGGTCCTTCAATCAATAATTCCATTAATTTCACATAAGGTTCTTCTAATAATTCTTTAGCATCTATTAACCTTCCTTCTGGCACTAAACTCTGTGTAGTTTCATTGTAAAAATATAACGATACTATGGTTTGTCTCATTTGTTCTTCTGAAATTTCTTCCTCTGGAATTATTTCATTTACTTCTGCTTCATTGTTTTTATGATAAAATAAGAAGTACCAAACTCCTAGTATTAATAAGATTAGAACAACAATGATAACAGCAATAACAACTTTTTTGTTCATATACAGTCTCCTCTCTTTTTGTTATTTTATTGTTATGAAAGACAAGTAGTTTGTAGAACTATTTTGTCCTAATTTTATAAGAAAATTAACCTTGTTGTATACGGGAAAATCGTTTAAAGTACTGAAATATCAAGGAAAGAGTCGATTTTTCCTATACAATTAAAAAGGTAACGGCTCAGGTGGTAAACCTGTTTAATAGTATTAAAATTAGATATGTCCTTTGGGCGGGAGTTTTAATTAAAAAAATCTCGCTTCGTCCCGACGGAGCTCCCTGCTCCGCTCGATTTTTTAATTATAAACTCCCTGCTCGGACTTTAAATAATCTATACTATTAAACAGGTTTACCACCTGAGTTGTTACAAAAAAAGAGAATTCATTAAAAATCAGAATAGAAAATAATATTTGACATATAATAAAAAATAAGCTATAATATTAATAGCTTAAGCAAATACTATTCATGTGAGGAACAAAAAAAGACTAGGTAACACCATACCTAGTCTTTCTATTTTAGTCTTTATTAAATTTATCTAAAATAGCATAAATTAATACAAGAACTAAAATCTTTATGAAGCTATCCATGTGAGGAATCTCCTTCCTGCTTCTAAGCAAGTCGGCATTAATAGTACAACATGTGTTCGCCTTACGAATCAATATTTACTAATATATTTTTCTCGACAAATTTCGACAACTTTACAAATATTTCATAATTCCACTTTTGTCCGCTTTTTCTAGCTAAAATCCACATTTTGCACATATTTTCCATTTGACAAAATACCCATTTCCGTATATACTAAAGAATGTATTATTAGACTTATGCATATTAATTAAGTATATAATTTTTTTGAAATAAATAATACAATTAATAAATCCGCTCCATCTTGCTGTGTTATATATTTTGTCCGCTCCAAGTATTCGCGTAAAAAATATATAACATACTTGGAGCTACTTTAGCACAAGTATTATCTGTTTCCAAAAAGTGAAAGGATGAATATAGATGAGTAATTTATTACACG
>CALXVO010000071.1 GCA_944392065.1 uncultured Clostridia bacterium
TTTTGCATTAAAAAAGACATACTATTTCTAGTATGCCCTTCTTAGTTTCTTTTTGTCTAGGCTTGATACTTTCAAGTCTATCTTGTTTAGGCCCATAGCTACAGATTCAATCTGATTTTCTATGGATTCAAGTTTTGAATCTATCCTATCAAGACGTAAATCTATCTTGTCAAGACGGTTTTCTATTCTGTCAAATTTTGTTTCCACCTTGTCAAGTCTTGATTCGATTTTATCAAAACGTGAATCCATTTTACCTATGGTTTCAGATAAATTTGTTACGGTTTCTGTTAGGTTTCCTACAGTTTCCGTAATACCTGTTAATAGTTGCATTATTTGTTTTTCGTTTTCCATGGTGTTTTCCTCTTTTCTGTCAATTCCGCTATAATCCTATATAGCATTATATCATTTCCATTGCGTTATTACAATGAATTTTAGAACGCAAAGGGCAGACTGTTTTCAATCTGCCCTCTTTTCGGACTTTTACTCATGCTTATTGTAAGCAGCTTCTAACAACTTTTCTATCTCATCGAGATAATCAAAAATTGTCTGATTGTGCCTATCAATGGCATAAAGATACTCAAGCGTTGCATTCTCAAGTTTGCTCTTCGCTCTCTCAAGCGCAAGTTTGGTATCCTTACACGCCAGCATTAAGTCCTTGCGTTCTTTGTCGTTCACGGAGTCTTCACCTCCTTCCCGACTATATTAGACAGTTTTGTGTCGTGTCTAGGACAAGAGGCACATAACGGAATTGAACCGTCCTAGTATGAACCTATTCACACCTTCCCCAGATTGTGCCTAGTGCGTCCTTAGAAGAAATTGCACAGATTTTCTTCCTCGTACTCTCTCCATTGATGAGAAAAATCTTCACGCCTGGAAGTAGTATATACTTCTTTACGGTCTGAGGACAGAAAATCGTCAAGAAATTTGTCAATGTCTGCTTGAATATTTGCCTTTTTAGACATAGTTATCTCCTTACACTTATAATCATTAGTAAATAAGCCCATCCCTAGAGTGAATGAGCTATGATTGATAGTTACGAAATGCCATGGGCGGAATTGAACCGCCTCATGCCCCTTTTGGCTCATGGCAATGGTACAGAGGTTTTAGTTCTCATATACCGTCATGGACAGAGTATTGTCCTCGTTTACAGTAACAACGCCCTTGTCAACTACTACATACTGAAGGAAAGCCAACATAAAGATTTCTTTAAACTGATTAGCTTTTTTGTTCGCCACATAGTTACCCTCTTTTTTAGCTTTTCCGTTTGCTTTACGGGATCCAGAACAACGAACGGCCATAATTTGTGCAAACTTGCTAGTGGTGGATTCAGTTGTAATGCACCCAATTTCTACAAGGAACGGATGGATTGCGCTTGTGAGTGCAGACATTTCACCTTTTTTCATTGCAGATTCATAGCCTTCAAAAAGAGAATCAGGAAGCATGGACATAGCCGCCTTATAAGCATTCTTATATGGCTCAAGTTCTTTTTTCTGCGCTTCAGACAATGCCCGTAATTCTTTATTAAGCGGTGCAATGTCATACTTGCGAATAACCTCATCAGTCGGGATCCCCGCGTCAATATCATTTTGACGGTTTTCAAGCATGGTATCCAGTTTAGACTGAACCTCTGCTTTTTTCTCTTTATAAGAGTTGTTGATTGCGTCGATTTTAGACATGGCAATATGGAATGCGGACAGAGTGGACAGACTTTCAGCGTTGATTGTTCCGAAATTAACTTTTTTAGACATAGTATTTCCCTTCCCTACTTCACTTTTCCGTGTTCGTTCCGTCTATCTCAAGACGGCCTTTTTTAATTTTAGTTGGTTTTATGGCATTATTGCCAAAAGGACATTGTGGGAGTCGAACCCACTTATACACTTGTATAACTTTCCATCTGAAAATGTCCTAACTTTTTACTATCGCCAGCATAGGAATTGTCAAAAGTCAGACCTCACCTATTACAACTCTTGTTCGGATGGGACTTTCACCCTGGAAGCGTGCCAAAATCCTTGTAAAAGGATCCACTTCCCCCGCCATGCGTTGTTGCCTTGCCGACTATGGCTACTTTGCCCCTTCTAGCCGTCACCATAGTTTTATACAGTTTTCTGGACACTGTACAGCCTTTTATTATGTAATACAACATACTTTAAACTTGCTATATTGTAAAATATTTCTTATTTATGCGCTTTTCTCCGCCTAGTCAACTTTTCAACCCGAAAATATTTAAGTCATGCATGGACTCGAACCATGTAACCTCATAACCCACTATTTTTCCCCTATCTTAAAATCAGCCTACTTTATTGAGAAATAACCGATTGATTGAGCGCATAAAAAATACTTTATTTCCATTATATAGTAGTATTCTCCATACTTTATGTATTTACTTTTCAATGTTCTATGTACTATAGTACGTTTCACCGTACTATATACTTTTATTATATTTCCGTTTCATTCTCACGGCGTGAAATATAATATCTAATTGCTAAACAAAACTGATTGACTAGAATAAACACTGAAAAGAATTTTCGATAATGTGTTTTGTCGTTCGTTGTTTTGTTATGTCTGTATTATATACTAATTAAAATTAAAAAACAAGCGAATATAAGCATGTTTTAAAAAAGATTTTAAAAAGGCAAAAAGCTAGTGTTTATGCGGTTTTGCGGGACATTTTAGTAATAATTATTATTTTAAAAAACTATAATTTTTTTAAGTTTTAAAAGGGGGATCCCGGGGGTGGTTAAAACTAGGAAAAGACTTGGCTTTGCTTATTCCCGGGCAAGGAGATTTATCTACACACCAACTGAAAAAATGACGATATCACCCCTATCAAACCCAAATCTCGCAGCATTTATCGAAAAATTACCGTAAATAACACAGAAAATTTATAAAATTATCAAAAAATTCAATCAATTTATTCATCTCATCCACAGACATACTAAATCACAAAATTTCACATAAAAACTACAAAAATCATCTCATTACTACTCACATATCACTCCAACCTACCAACAATTCACATTCAGCCTTAAAATATCTATAAAATAACCACATTTTACTTAAATTTATATCAAAATCTCATAAATTTACTAAAAAATACACAAAAATACTCGAAAATACCCCAACTTCACCTTTACAACGTCAAAAATAGCTGTTATAATCCTTATAGAGAGCCTAAACACGTTATATAAAGGTATCATGAGCAAACCCTTATAAATGAACAGAAAATCCCCTATTTTCTTTATTTTTTATACTCAAAGGCTCTCACATTTTAAAAGATACTTCAATCTAATGTTATAACTTCAAATTTCCTCTGTTTTTATGTTCAGTAGCATATAAATGGAGGAAATAATACGTTTCAACGTGTTTAAAAGCATTAAAATGGATTAAAATTAACAATTTTCGACCATTTCTTCTAGTTTTAAGCTCATTTTAACCGTTTATACCCATTACAAAGGAAAAAATCATGAAAAACGACCAAAAATTACAAGATTTCACATCTAAAACATCAAAAAACACAAAAAATCATCAAAACTCATCATCTTCCACTTCTTCACAAGAGAAACTCACATTATCAGTACCGAATCCACAAATTTACATCTCAAAATCCAAAAATAAGTTAAAAACTACGAAATTCTTTCAAAAAACGTTAAGATCACAGGTAGTTTTCGTATTTTTACTAGTATTTTTCATAATAAGTGTCGTTATAGCAGCTTCAAACGTAAAAATTAAGCAAATAAATAAGAAACTCAATGAAGATAATTTAGCAATATACGAAATAGTAGAAGTTTTAAACGTATCCAGGAAAGTAAACGGTAGACAGATCAAGTATTTAAAGAGTTTAATAGAAGAAAACAATGTGTATTTAAGTCCATTGTATGCTTCAAACATTTCAGATGAAGTATATGAAGATTATAAAGAAACAATGGAAAAGTTTCATAAGATAGATTACAATGCGGTATTAGACCAATTTTTAAATGAAGATTATAACACACAGCTATATGATAAGAGACAACAAGAAGAAGAGAACGCATATAAAGGGCAATAGCTTACTTATTATATAGAATATATTTACTTTAATATAAAATAAAAACAAAATAAATCAACCCAAACTCTCTTGCCGCAAGAGAGTATTTTTTATTTTTATTATGTAGTAATAACAAATCTTAAAATAAATATTACAATATCGATGTGATAGGGGGAAGGGGGGAAGTAGGTTAAAACGATTTCAAGATACATAGAGATAGGGGGGGGTACTTAAAATACCACAAAAATCTCAAAAAATCCGATGTAAACTATTGACAATGCTGTAAAAATATGTTATAGTAACATCAAAAGTAGACTAGATAAAATTATATATAAATGAAACAAACAAACAATAAATAAATAATAAAAACAATAAAAATTAGGAGGAAAAACATATGTTAATTTTAACCCAGGACGGATCACAAGTTGTAAAATTCAAAGACATTACAGATTTATTTGTAGATTATATTGATAATTATGCTTCTCATGCTATTTATTATAAAACTAAAGATATCTATGATACGCATTCATATAAAACAAAATAACGTTGAAAAGAAGTATTAAAGGATCTTGTTGCCCATCCAATTAGAAAGATCTAAATTATATGCAGAGAAAAATCATTTGTATTTAATATGCCGGAGGAATAAAAATGTACATACACTCACAAAATAAGAAAACTATTGTAAATAGCGACAATGTTACAAATATATATGCAAAATATAGCAAAGTTATTATTGGTGATAGTAAAAAATATAATGATAAAAAAGGACAAACGAATATTGTTGAAGTAAGTAAAAAAAAATCGGATAGAAATTATTATTATTTATATTGTACCACAGTAAGCGGAGAAGATGTAAAATTGGGGCGATACTCTTCTTTTGAACGCTGCAAAGAGATTTTAGAAGAAATTTTAGATTTTTATCAAGATATAAGTGTACCTAATTCAGTATACTATATGCCGGAGGAGTAAAAATGAATAAAGATAACAACTACGCTTCTATTTTGTGTGAGTATTGTCCGTATACAGATTACGGACAATCTCCTTCAGAATATGTATCAGGAAACGGAACTTATGTATCTTGTGAAGGAATTAACTGTGAAGAAGCATTTGAGAACTATATAAAAGAAACTGGTGATAATACACCGCTTGAATAGTTATTTTAGGAGTATAAAGCATGATTACATATGACAAATTAGATTAAACCAAAACAAATAAAACATAACAATATCTATTATTATGTAGCGTTTTTTCGTAATAAAAAAAATGATTTGTATTTAATACAGCTTTATAAACAAAGAGGATATTTATTACGTCCTCGCATGATTTATTATAATCCATCGGTACAAACTGCTGAAGAAGCTAATATAGAACAAAATTATGAATTAGTGTTTACAGCGGAACTTGATATGATTATTAATAAGCTAGAAAAATTTAATTGTGCAGCAAGTCACTCTCATACTTATATTCAAGATATTATATAAACATTTTTTAAAATGTATTTAGATGAAAATGTAGAGAAGATAAAATTAAATCAGGAGAAAAGATTGCAATTAAAAAATTATGAAGATTGGGACGGTAATATTGAATTATGAAGAATTTTTATAAAAATGTAACTTATAAAGGTATAGAATATAAAGTAGAAAATTCTCCTTATATAAATATACAAAATAATATAGAAGAAATACATCACGATTTATATATTTATGAAAAATGTGAAGATGGAGAATGTAAATTTGTAGATGGTACATATAAAGAAATATTCAAATGGAAAGATTACTTAGAAGAATTTAATAAACGTATTTTTATAACAGCTAAGAATAAAAATGATCTTTGTGAAAAGCTTTATATTACTTTAATCAAAGAGTTATTTAAAAAATATGAAGAGCACTTAGAAACAGAACGCATGGAACAATTAAGATTAGAAGAATTAGAAAATTGGAACGGAGTAATTAAGATGTAATTTGCGAGGAAGAAAAAATGAATAAATCAATTGAAATGTTTAAAGATTTGTACGGATCTACTCTCCTATCTCTTTCAAAAGAAGAACTGATTCAAATAATTGCAATATATCATAGCTGTTATTCTAAGATAGGAGAAACATGCGTAGAAGAAAGTAAATGTCATATTGAAAGTAATGAAGCTGTAGATAAGATAAGAGATTATTTAAGTGAT
>CALXVO010000072.1 GCA_944392065.1 uncultured Clostridia bacterium
ATGGGTGTAAATAACGAAACATATACACCAAATATGAATATAATTTCAAATGCATCATGTACAACAAACTGTTTAGCACCACTCGCTAAAGTTATAAACGATAATTTTGGAATTAAAGATGGATTAATGACAACAGTTCACTCTACAACTGCTACACAAAAAACAGTTGATGGAGCATCTAAAAAAGATTGGAGAGGTGGTAGAGCAGCATCAGCAAATATTATACCATCATCAACAGGAGCTGCAAAAGCAGTTGGAAAAGTTATTCCAGAACTAAATGGAAAATTAACAGGTATGTCATTTAGAGTACCTACAGTTGATGTTTCAGTAGTTGATTTAACAGTTAATCTAGCAAAACCTGCAACATATGAAGAAATATGTAATGCAGTTAAAAAAGCATGTGAAAATGAAATGAAAGGTATAATGGATTATACAGATGAAGCAGTTGTATCATCTGACTTTATACACGACCCACATACATCTATATTTGACGCATCAGCTGGTATTGCATTAACAGATACTTTTGTTAAATTAGTTGCATGGTATGATAATGAATGGGGTTATTCAAATAAACTTGTTGATTTAGCTATGTATATTGCAAATAAATAAATTTTGTTTGGAATTAAAATAGAGGCTAGAATAATATTAAAAATATATTTCGAATATTATTCTAGCCTTTTATAGATAAAATAAGGAGAAAATTATGGAAAGAGAAGTAAAAATACATGGAGTATATAAACACTTTAAAGGTGACTATTATTTAGTAGAAGAACTTGGAATGCATAGTGAAACTCAAGAAAAGATGGTTATATATAGACACTTATATGGTGATGGGAGTTTATGTATTAGACCAATTGAATCCTTTTTATCAGAAGTAGACCATGAAAAATATCCAAATGTAGAACAAAAATATAGATTTGAATTACAAGACATACAAAGTGTGGTTGGTAATTTTAAAGCATAAAATAAAATGTTTAATAAAGGTTAATAGGTATTTCCTTAAAAACCTAAATATATAAAAGATAAGGATGATGAAAAATGAATAAAAAGACAGTAAAAGATGTTGATGTAAAAGGAAAGAAAGTGCTAGTTAGATGTGATTTTAATGTACCATTAAAAGATGGTAAAATTACAGATAACACAAGAATTACAGCTGCACTTCCTACCATAAAATATTTAATGGATAATGGAGCAAAAGTTATTCTTTGCTCACATTTAGGAAGACCAAAGGGAGAAGTCAAAGAAGAATTTTCTTTAAAACCAGTCGCAGAGGAATTAACCGATTTATTAGATACAGATGTTAAATTTGCAGCAGACACAACAGGAGATAGTGCAAAATCAGTAACAGCATCATTAAATGATGGAGATGTAGCACTTCTTGAAAATGTTCGTTTTGACCCAAGAGAAGAAAAAAATGATGATACTTTAGCAATGGAACTTGCAGATTTATCCGATGGAATCTATGTAAATGATGCATTTGGAACAGCACATAGAGCACATAGCTCAACAGAAGGTGTAGCACATCATGTGGATGAAGCAGTTGCAGGATTTTTAATGGAAAAAGAAATTACTTTCTTAAATGGAACTTTGGAACATCCAAAAAAACCATTTGTTGCTGTACTTGGTGGAGCTAAAGTTTCAGACAAAATAGGTGTTATTGAAAATCTTTTAGACAAAGTAGATGAAATATTAATTGGTGGAGGTATGGCATATACTTTCTTAAAAGCAAAAGGATATGAAATTGGTGGATCTTTGTGCGAAAATGACAAAATAGAAGAAGCAAAAACAATTATGAACAAAGCAAAAGAAGCAGGTGTAAAAATAGTTCTTCCAAAAGATACAGTTGTAGCACCTGTACAAGAAGAAGTAGATGATACTTTGGATAAAAAAGCAAAACAAAAAGCATTTTTTGACTTTTTAGAAAAATCACCAGATAAAGTTGTAGACTCTGATAAAATTCCAGAAGGATGGCAAGGTTGTGACATTGGACCACGTACATCAAGAGAATTTGCAGAAGAATTAAAAGATGCAAAAACTATTTTATGGAATGGTCCACTAGGAATATGCGAAATAAATAAATTTAGCAGAGGAACAGAAAATGCAGCAGAGTCAATAGCTGCTACAAAAGCAACTTCTATTGTTGGAGGAGGAGATTCTGTTGCAGCAATTAAAAAACTAGGATTAGAAGATAACTTTACTCATATTTCAACTGGAGGAGGAGCTTCACTTGAATTATTAGAAGGAAAAGCTTTACCAGGTTTAGTATGCTTAAGTGACAAATAAAGATATGCAAAAGAACAAGATATTTAAATGATTATATTAAATAAAAGGGGATAATATGTCAAAGGGAAAAGTAAAAAAATATTTATCTAAAATATTGGGACCACTAGTAATAATGACAATTGTGTCAGCTTTTGTAACATTAATGATTGCGAGTGATTCAGGTGAAAAAACACAATATCTAGATAGTATAGATTATAATGTGGTGCTAAATAAAGATGGAAGCATGAAGGTCACAGAAACATGGGACATAAACATAAAAAATACAAATACTCTATTCAAGCAATTTAGGTTATCTAGCTTTAAATATGGAGAAATTACTGATGTAGAAGTATATGATTTAGGTAATAATAAGAAACTAGAAAACATAAATGAGGAGATGTACCATCTTCCAAAGGACACTTATTATGGCTTGGAAATTAACTCGATAACATATGAAATTGCATGGGGAGTTGGCATGGACAATGAGAGAGGCAATAGAAAATATCAGATATCCTATGTGGTTCATGATGTTGTAACAAGCTATAATGATTGCCAAGAACTTTATTGGCAATTCTTGGGAGAAGGAGAAAATACTGTACCGGCCAAAAGAGTTACTGGAACAATAACATTACCAGAAGATGTGTCTACGATAGATAATTTAAGAGTTTGGGGACATGGTCAAATAAATGGCAATATAGAAAGAGTAAATACCCATGAAGTAAGATTTGATATAAAAGATCTTGAAGCAGGTGCAATGCTAGAGGTAAGAGTTGCCACACAAGATAAAATGTTTGATGTTTCAGATTTTAAAACTAGAGATTATAATTATCTAAATACAATGCTAAATGAAGAAACTGAGTGGAGTGAAGAAACTAATAGTATTGTACATGCAACTAGAAAAATATGGGCTGTATTTATTGCAATTTATGCAATAATTCTTATTATAAATCTAATTAGAATTATAAAATACAGAAAAGAATTAAAAGATGACAACATTAAAATTATAGTAAATAAGTTAGAATATTTTAGAGACATACCAAGAGGTGATACTGCGACACCAGCAGAAGCGGTGTATCTATATAAATATGACAAAAAGAGACTAGACACAGGAGATGTGCAAAAAGATGCGGTTTCTGCCACAATACTGGATTTATGTCTCAAAAAGAAAATCACTCTAAGAATGGATGACAAGAAAAACGTATATGTAAAAATAATAGCAGAGCCAGATGGATTAAATAAAGATGAATTAGAAATTTATAAGCTATTAAAAGAAGTATCGGATGGCGAAGAATTTGAAGTAGAAGAATTAAATAAGTATGCTAAAAAGAAATATCAAAAATTTAGTGACAGTATTAATAAATTTGTAAACGAAGCAAGAGAAAGCTTATATGATTTAAAACTTATAGATAAAGCCGAAGAAAAGCAGTATAGAAAATCTAATAGTGCATCTACAAAAAAATCGATGCTTAAATGGTTTTATATTTGGCTAATATTTAATTACTTCTTTGGATTCATACCTATTGTGCAAGAGCAGATTATCTTTGGCTTAGGAATGGGTGCTCACGAGTGGTCAATTAAAGTAATATTATTCTTTTTACCATTAGTTTTAGTGCTAATGTATAAATGGCATTTACTAAATAAACTAGGAGGCAAAATATCTGTATTAACTCAAGCTGGAAGTGACGAAAAACAGCAATGGGTAGGTTTGGTAAAATTTTTGAAAAATTACTCTTTACTAAACGAAAAAGGAGTTTTAGATTTAGTTTTATGGGAAAAATATCTAGTGTTTGCAACTGCATTAGGAATAGGTGACAAAGTAGTTGAAGAGTTAAAAGCAAATTATCCAGAAGTATTTATACAAGAAAAATGGGATGATGAGAAAATGTTAAATGAATATCCGATTATTTATTTTGCATGTAATCCACATTATGCAAGTCTAAATATCTCAAATAGCTTTTATGCTATATCAAGCCTTGGAAACAGCACGCAAAAAGCATATAAAACTTCACAAAGTCAGATAGCAGCACATTCATCTTCATCGGGCTCTGGCGGAGGAGGAGGCTTCTCAGGTGGCGGCGGTGGCCGGAGGCGGCCGGCGGACGGAATGGGAGGCAGATAAAAATCTTGTTTTTGGGGACGGAGAAAAAAACAAGATTAGCCTGTCCCAAAAATTTTAGTAACATGGATGAAAAGGCCTGTCCCCAAATTCCACAATTATGGAAAATGGGGACAGTCCCCAAATTCCAACTTTAACAAAAAAAGAAAGGAGTTAGAAAGAAATGAGAAAAAAAGTAATTGCTGGAAACTGGAAGATGAATATGCTTCCAGACGCAGCTATAAGATTTATAGATGAGCTTACACCACTTGTAAAAGACACACAAAATGAAGTAGTACTTTGTGTGCCATACACAGATTTATTTTACGCTTTACTTGCAGCGCAAAATACAAATATTAAAATAGGTGCACAAAACATGCATTGGGAAGAAAGTGGTGCATATACAGGAGAAGTATCAGGACAAATGCTTAAAGCAATTGGAGTAGCATATGTTATAATAGGACATTCAGAAAGAAGACAATATTTTGCAGAAACAGATGAAACTGTAAATAAAAAGTTAAAAGCAGCTTTTAAATATGGACTAAAACCAATAGTCTGTGTTGGCGAAACTTTAGAACAAAGAGAAGAAGGAAAAGCTAAAGAAGTAGTCACAATGCAAATTGAAAAAGACCTAGAGGGTCTAACAGAAGAGCAAGTAGCAAATACTATAATTGCGTATGAGCCAATATGGGCAATAGGCACAGGAAAAACAGCAACATCAGAAGATGCAAATGAAATGACTAAAGCAATAAGAGAAAAAATATCAAATATCTATGGACAAAACATAGCAAATGGAGTTATAATACAATATGGTGGAAGTGTAAAATCTTCCAATGCCAAAGAACTATTTTCTATGTCAGACATAGATGGAGGTCTCGTTGGAGGCGCAAGTCTAAAATCAGATGAATTTGCTAAAATTGTAAATTATAATAAATAGAAAGGACTATACTTATGGACAAAAAAGTTACTATGCTAATGATATTAGATGGATTTGGAATTAACGAAAAAGAACAAGCAAATGCAGTAAAACTTGCCAATACACCTAATATTGATAAACTAATGAAAACATGCCCAACAACTAAGATGTATACAAGTGGACTAAATGTTGGATTACCAGAAGGGCAAATGGGAAATTCTGAAGTAGGACATACTAATATTGGAGCAGGAAGAATAGTATATCAAGAGTTAACAAGAATCACAAAATCAATTGAAGATGGAGATTTCTTTAGTATTCCAGAATTAGTAGAAGCAATAGAAAACTGTAAAAAGCACAATTCTAATTTACATGTATTAGGATTACTTTCAGATGGAGGAGTTCATAGTCATATTCGCCACTTATTTGCAGTGTTAGAACTTGCAAAAAGAAAAGATTTTGAAAATGTTTATGTTCATTGCTTTATGGATGGAAGAGATACACCTCCTACATCAGGAGAAAGCTATATAATGCAACTAGAAGAAAAGATGAAAGAAAAAGGTGTAGGAAAAATTGCAAGCATTTCTGGAAGATTTTATGCAATGGACAGAGATAAAAGATGGAACAGGGTTCAAAAAGCATATGATGCATTAGTAAATGGAGAAGGAATAAAATCTTCATCAGCCATTGTAGCAATTGAAGGTTCATATCAGAAAGAAGTTTTTGATGAATTTGTAGAGCCAACTGTAATATGTCAAAATAACGAACCAATTGCCAAAATAGATGAAAATGACTCGGTAATATTTTTCAATTTTAGACCAGATAGAGCAAGAGAGCTTACAAGAGCAATTGTAGATAAAGATTTTAATGAATTTGAAACAAAGAAAATGAACTTAGATTATGTATGTTTTACACAATA
>CALXVO010000073.1 GCA_944392065.1 uncultured Clostridia bacterium
TTTTAATTTTATGTTTCCGGCCCCCAACATCGCACAAAGTGTATTAACTCACTAAAGTTCGTTAAACACTTTGTAAGCTTGTCGGTCCCCACCTTAAGCACTTCAACATAAAATTAAAAAATACATTGCTCCGACATTTTAGAATAAGCTGTGATTTGTAACCAAAGGCTGTCTCTTTTTTGTTGTATAGGAAAAATCGACTTTATTACTTTTCTAATTTATGATATACTTTTTTACCTTTCCTTAAAATAGCATATCCATCTTTAAAGTCTTTATCTTCTAAAACATAATTTACATCAGTAATTTTCTCATCATTTAAAGTAATGCCACCTTGATTAATTAATGTTCTTGCTTGTCCTTTTGAAGGTGCCATTCCAGCAGTTATAATTGCTTCTAATATAGAAATATTTCCATCTATTTTCGTTGTTGGCATATTCTCTAAAGAACCTTGTCCTTCAAATAATGCTTTAGATGCTTCTTCAGCTTTTTTGGCTTCTTCTTCACCATGAATTAGTTTAGTTATTTCAAATGCAGCTATTTTTTTAGCATCATTTATTTGTTCATCTTTTAAACTTGATAATCTATTTACTTCTTCCATTGGTAAGAAAGTAAGTAAAGAAAGTACTGTTTTAACATCTGCGTCATCAATATTTCTCCAATATTGATAGAATTCATATGGAGAAGTTTTACTGCTATCAAGCCATAAAGCTCCTTTTTCAGTTTTACCCATTTTCTTTCCTTCTTTAGTAGTAAGAAGTTTAAATGTTAAACCAAATGAATCTGAATGACCAATTCTTCTTATTAAATCAACACCACCTAAAATGTTTGACCATTGATCATTTCCACCCATTTGAAGTTTACATCCATATGTATTATATAAATGTAAAAAGTCATATGATTGCATAAGCATATATCCAAGTTCAAAGAAAGTTAAACCTCTTTCCATTCTTTGTTTATAGCATTCTGCTGCAAGCATTTTATTTACAGAGAATAGTGAACCTATATCTCTCATGAATTCAACAAAATTAAGGTCTAATAACCAATCAGCATTATTAACTATAATTGCACCATTATTACCTTCAAAACTCACGAATTTAGAAAGTTGCTTTTTAAAACACTCAACATTATGATTTATTTCTTCTCTTGACATCATTCTTCTCATATCTGTTTTGCCAGATGGGTCACCTATAGTGGCAGTACCGCCACCAATTAAGATTATTGGTTTATGACCAGCTTTTTGCATATGACTTGCTACCATCATTGAAACAAAGTGTCCAACATGTAAGCTATCAGCTGTTGGATCAAAACCTATGTAGAATGGAATAGAGCTATTATCTAATATGTCTTTTATTTCTTCATGAGTTATTTGTTCAATATAACCTCTTTCCATAAGTTCTTCAAAAATTTTTGACATAAAATCATTCCTTTCTCGTTATAATGTAAAGTTGCATCTATTTTAACATAAAATAGGAGTTTTTTTCAAGAAATTAACAAAAAAATTTGAGAAATATACATATTACCTAGGTTTAATGCTGGAATTTCTGCAACACCATTATCTAGCAACAAATGAGATAATGGTCATGGCAAAATTTAGTTGACAAAAATTAGTAAAATCAATATAATTATTACAGGAAAATAGAGGAGAAAGAGAATTTTATGGAAGACAGAAAGAAATACATTAGAAATTTTAGTATAATTGCACATATAGATCATGGAAAGTCAACTTTAGCAGATAGATTAATTGAAATGACAGGAGCTCTTTCTAGCCGTGAAATGGAAAACCAAGTTTTAGATAACATGGATATAGAGAGAGAAAGAGGAATTACAATAAAATCACAAGCAGTAAAAATGACCTATAAAGCAAAAGACGGACATGAATATGAACTTAATTTAATAGATACTCCAGGACATGTTGATTTTAATTATGAAGTATCAAGAAGTTTAGCAGCATGTGATGGAGCAATTTTAGTTGTAGATAGTACACAAGGTGTAGAAGCACAAACTTTAGCAAATGTATATCTTGCAATAGATAATAATTTGGAAATCCTACCAGTTATAAATAAGGTGGATTTACCAAATGCAAGACCTGATGAAGTAAAAGTGGAGATTGAAGATATTATAGGAATACCAGCTCAGGATGCACCTTGTATTTCTGCTAAAACAGGATTAAATGTAGATGAGGTTTTAGAAAGAATAGTATCTGATTTACCTGCACCTACAGGAGATGAAAATTCTGAACTTAAATGTTTAATATTTGATTCAATATATAATGATTATAAAGGTGCAATAGCATATGTTAGAGTAAAAGACGGAACCGTAAAAGTTGGAGATGAGATAATGCTTATGTCTAACAAAAAATCTTTTACAGTAACAGAAGTAGGATATTTTGAACCAGGATCATATAATCCATGTGACATATTACAAGCTGGAGAAGTTGGATATATTGCAGCAAGTATAAAAAGCTTATCAGATATTAGAGTTGGTGATACAATAACAAATAAGGAAAGACCAGCACCTGAACCACTACCAGGATATAAAAAAGTAAATCCAATGGTATATTGTGGTATATATCCAATAGATGGTAGTGATTATGAGAATTTAAAAGTAGCATTAGAAAAATTAAAACTAAATGATGCAGCTTTAGAATATGAACCAGAATCATCTGGAGCTTTAGGTTTTGGATTTAGATGTGGATTTTTAGGATTACTTCATTTAGAAATAATTGAAGAAAGATTAGATAGAGAATTTGATTTAGGATTAATTACAACATCACCATCAGTTATATATAAAGTACATAGAACAGATGGAGAGGTAATTGAATTATATAATCCATCAGATTTGCCTCCTACAAGTGAAATATCATATATGGAAGAGCCTTTTGTTACAGCAGAAATATTAACACCTAAAGAATTTGTTGGTAATATAATGGAAATATGCCAAAATAGACGTGGCATATATATTGATATGAAATATTTAGATGAAAATAGAGTAACATTAGTTTATGAAATGCCACTAAATGAAATTATATATGACTTTTTTGATCAATTGAAATCAAAAACAAAAGGATATGCATCTTTTGATTATGAATTCAAAGAATATAAAAGATCTGATTTAGTAAAATTAGATATTCATGTAAATGGAGAAAGTTTAGATGCTCTTTCATTTATAGTACATAAAAGTAATAGTTATGAAAGAGGAAGAAAAATGGTAGAAAAACTAAAAACAGTTATACCAAGACAATTATTTGTTATAGCTATCCAAGCAGTTATAGGTGGAAAAGTCATAGCAAGAGAAACAATTTCTGCTTTAAGAAAAGATGTCTTAGCTAAATGTTATGGTGGAGATATTACAAGAAAGAAAAAGCTATTAGAAAAACAAAAACGTGGTAAAAAGAAAATGAGACAAATAGGAAATGTTGAAATACCACAGGAAGCATTTTTAAGTGTTCTAAAATTAGATGATGAATAAGGAGAAAATATAATATGAGTGATGAATATCAAGATCAAGTAGAAGGAAGAAATGCAGTTCTTGAACTCTTAGAATCTGATAGAGATATAAATAAAATATTTATATCAGATGGGGACAAGCATGGTTCTATAAATAAAATTATAGCTTTAGCAAAACAAAAAAAGGTTGTAATAAATGAAATAAGCAGGGCAAAACTTAATCAAATGTCACAAACAGAAAACAATCAAGGAGTTATAGCTATAGTTCCACCATTTGAATATTGTGATATAGATGATATATTAGAATTTGCAAAATCAAAAAATGAGAACCCATTTATATTGATTTTAGATGGAATAGAAGATCCTCATAATTTAGGTTCGATTATAAGAACTGCAGAAACTGCAGGAGTACATGGAATTATAATACCAAAAAGAAGGGCAGCAGGAGTAAATAGTACAGTATCCAAAGTGTCTGCAGGAGCAGTAGAATATATGAATATTGCTAGAGTAAATAATATAAATGATGCAATTAATTATCTTAAAGAAAATGATGTGTGGATTTGTGGAACTGATATAGATGCTAAAAACTACTACTATAATGAAGATTTTACTGGAGGAATTGGAATAGTAATAGGTAATGAAGGAAGCGGAATGGGAAGACTGGTAAAGAAAAACTGTGACTTTCTAGTTAAAATTCCAATGAAAGGTAAAGTTACATCACTAAATGCTTCTGTGTCTGCTGGAATAATAATATATGAAGTGGTAAAACAAAGAAAATAAAGTTAGAAATATAATAAAGATAGGGGAAGGTAATAATGAAAAGGAAAGTATTCATAATTATGCCAATTATTATATTAATAATTCTACTAGCAATAGTAGCAATATTATATTTCACAACGGATTTATTTAAATCTAATAAGGATTTATTTTGGAAGTATTTTGCACAAAATAAAGATATTACAGAGATTTTAAATAATGATAACCAATCTTTGCAATATAATTTTAAACAAAATAATTCGTATATAAGTACAGGAAATTTATCTTTTATTAGAGTACAAGGAGAAGAAAGCTCAAAACAATTTAGTGTAGATACAACTTCAAGGCATGACATAAGCACAGGTAGAACTTATGCAGATGCAGTTTTAAAAAATGGGGAATTAGATTTGTTTAAAGTATCGTATATTAATAGTGACGATATTTATGCAATTAAATGTGATGAAGTTTTTCCAAATTATGTAGGAGTTCAAAATAGTGGATTAACGCAACTTGCAATAAATTATCAACTACCAAATGCTGAGAATATGCCAGATAGCATAAAGTTTAATGAGTATATAAATTTACCAGAGATTACAGAGGAACAAGAAGAACATTTAAAAGAAACGTATCTTGCTATAATAATGAACAATATTTCAGAAGATCAATATACTAAAGGAAATGAATTAATTACAATCAATAATATAGGAGACAGTACAAATATATACACATATAACGCAAATGTTTATACTGTAAATATGTCTGGAGAAAATGTGAAAAATATATTACTAAGTATTTTAGATACATTGAGGAATGATACACAAACATTGATGATGATTAGTAACAAATTAGAAATTCTAGGGTTAAGTGCTGAATATACAGATACAGCTAATCTTTCCGCAAAAATAGGAGAACTAATTACAAAAATACAATCAATAGAAATAGAAGAAGATTTGAATATCTCTGTATATGAGTATAATAATACCTTAATTAGAACAAATGTTAATATTGGTAGTAGATATGTAGCTATCTATGATAAGTTAGCACATAATGAAACCCTTACTATAGAACTACCGAGAGAAACATTAATTAATATAGATAAAGATGAGACAAGAGAAGTAGAAGACAATATTAATTTAGAAGAAAATACAAATGACATTATCGATTTAAATGCCACAACAATTAACCAAGACATAAGTAATTCCACTATGAGAATAGTGATAAAGAAGAATATATCAGATGCATTAGCAACAAATGAAATGCAAATTATTATGGATACTAGAGAAGCGGAAGAAAACATTAACTTTATTGCAAACATAAGCAACATACAGAATGATATTATTAATAATTCCTATATGCTAATTATAAATACTGTGAATAATGACAAGGCAGAAGTGTATACAATATCATATGAAGATAATATACAGAAATCAAATCAAGTAGAAGAAATAGAAGAATTGAATTCAAATAATACAGCACTTATTAATAATTATGATGTAGAAGCATTTAAAAATTTTATTAATAACTGGTTAAATATATTTGAAACTAAATTATTGGAACAGATGTCTATCTTAGGATTTGAAGAACTTTCAGTAAGATAGATAAACTATCATTAGTGTTACTATTCAGCGTAAATTTGTAGTATATGTCTTAGTAGTATGTATATTTCTCGAATTTTTGACTAAAATGTATTGACTTAAATGACTTAAGATGGTATTATTAATAATAGCTTCTAGCGAAGCTAATTTTTATTACCTCTAATTATAAAAATGAGGCAATAAAATAAATAAAAAATTAGCATAAAATTTCTTAAAAAAGTTTTAAAAAAACTATTGACATTATATTCATAATTATGCTAAAATATTTCTTGTCGTCGAATTAATCGATTGAGAACATAAAAAGTACATTGAAAAGTAAACAATAAACTTTGAGAAACCAATAAAGCGGTAGTAAAACTACCAAAAAAGAAAACG
>CALXVO010000074.1 GCA_944392065.1 uncultured Clostridia bacterium
ACTATTAGAATGAGTGCAAATACCAAACAAATTAATCCTATTTGCCAATTTGACATTATAAGCACTCCAAGCGATGTAGCCACTCCCTTTCCACCTTTAAATTTAAAAAAGATTGGAAATGTATGCCCGAGTATTACTGCAACACCTGCTATTTGAACAAGTAATGCACCATTTGAACCTTCTATTAATTTTCCAAGAATAATTGCAATTCCAATTGCAACTACACCCTTTAAAATATCGCATATAAGAGTTATAGCTGCTGCTTTTTTTCCCACAGCCCTTAACATATTTGTTGTTCCTGCATTACCGCTTCCTTTTTCTCTTACATCAAATCCTGCCATTTTTTTGCTAAGAATTACCGAAAAATTAACACTTCCTATTAAATATGCTATTATTGCCATTATTATACATTCTACCATATTTTATTCCTCCTTTTATTTTTGTGCAAACGGGGACGGGCTTGTTTTGCACAATTATTTTTCATTTTTTTCTCTAACTATTATTCTAACCGGAGTCCCAACCAATCCAAATTCTTTTCGAATTTGATTAACCAAATACCTCTCATATGAAAAATGAAATAAGTCTTTATCATTAACAAATACTACAAACGTTGGCGGTTTTGTACTTGCTTGTGTCATATAAAACAAACGCAATCTTTTGCCCTTATCTGTTGGTGGCTGTACAATTGCAATTGCTTCGTTTAGTACTTGATTTAACACTGATGTAGAAACCCTCAATGAATTTTGGCTTGCTACACTATTAATTATTTCAAATAGCTTATTTACCCTTTGTCCCGTTTTTGCTGATATAAATGTAATAGGTGCATAAGATAAATACGATAGTTTATTATATACATCTTTTTTATATTGTTCCAATGTTCCATTTTCTTTTTCATATTCATCCCATTTATTAATGACTATTATAATTCCTTTTCCCGCTTCATGAGCTTCTCCAGCAATCTTGGTATCTTGTTCTGTAACTCCGTCATTTGCATCAATCATAAGTAAGCACACATCTGCTCTTTCTACTGCTAACAAGCTTCTCATCACACTATATTTCTCCAAATTTTCAGCGACCTTGCTTTTTCTTCTTATCCCTGCTGTATCAATAAAAATATATTTTCCAAACTCATTTTCAAACTCAGAATCTATTGCATCTCTTGTAGTTCCTGCTATATTGCTAACAATAACTCTATTTTCGCCTAAAATTTTATTTACTAATGATGATTTTCCAACATTTGGTTTTCCAATAATTGCTACTTTTATAACTTCATCATCTTTTTCATTTTCTTCAATAGGTGGAAGCTTGTCATATATTGCATCTAATACATCACCTATTCCAATTGCATTTGCAGCCGAAACTCTATAAGGTTCTCCTAATCCTAGGTTATAAAACTCATATATTTCATCTGGCACTTTGCCATAAGTATCTGCTTTATTACATACTAAAATAATTTGTTTTTTAGATTTTTTTAGCATTAATGCAATATCCTTATCTGCTGCTGTAACTCCTTGTTTTATATCTGTAACAAATACAATTACGTCTGCCATAGCTATTGCCAAATTTGCCTGCTCTCTCATTTGTGAGAGAATTACATCATTTGATTCCGGCTCAATTCCACCAGTATCTACTAAAGTAAAGGTTCTTCCTCTCCAGTTAGCTTCTGCATATACTCTATCACGTGTAACTCCTGGAGTGTCCTCTACTATTGATATTCTTTTGCCTACTATATAATTAAAAAATGTTGATTTCCCCACATTTGGTCTTCCTACTATTGCAACTGTTGGTTTACTCATGTTTTTCACCCACTTTACTATTAGGACTATTGGGGACGGGCTTGTTTTGTCCTCTTTCTGTCCATTACAATTTTACTATATTACAGAAAAAATAGCAAGGAAAACTTGCTATTTTTAAGAATTACAGCTTATTGTTCGTTATGGTTCAGTGTGGAATTTAATTTTACATCCATGTCTTAGTCACTCCAACTATTATTAAAATCAATAACGTTCCTAATGAAATTGCATAAGAAACTTTCATTAAAATCGTTCCTGTATATTTTATCTCTATATTTCCACTCATACCTTCTGATAAATTAATTGCCACAAATCCATTATCTGATTCGAATGTAGCTATGTTCTGTTCTTCCCCATTTTCATTTATCAATTCTACTGAATAGCCAAGATAATAAATATATGGAAGTTCTACTATTGTATTTTCTTCAACATTAGTTATAATAAAAGTCATGTTAGTTCCGTTTTTTTCTTCATCTTCTATTGTTGCATTTCCATTTAATAAATATACACTATTCTCTCTATGTATAATATAATCTAAATTATTATATGCTTTGCTTGGTAGGTATTCAAATGTCGCACAACCAGCATGCACCCTCCCTGTGTTCTCTGTTACTTTAACTGCTGGCCATAATTTATCTTCCGACCATTTTTTTTGATAATTGAAATTATTTGTTATTGGTAATACAAGTAATATCACAATTAAACTTAAAATCAAAACATCCCTCATATTAAAGTTTTTTATTAATATAGAATAATTTGTGGCAACTACAAATGCCAAAAAGAATGATGAAAATTCCAATAATCTAAATGTGAATTGTATCATTTTTAGTATTGAAGGCAATTTCTCAAATGGAAAAAATCGAAGTGATATTACTACACAAATAATTCCTGTAATAGCTGAAAAGCAGTATATTTTTTTATTATCTAAGAAAGATTCTTTTCTCATTTTTTTGTAAACTAATGGTGTGAGTACTACCCCTATTAGAGTAACAAGACCTATTTCAAAACTAAAATTTCCTTGTTTTGTATATACTAAATCTACTAGATCCACCTTGTTGCGTATTAATTCACTTGTTCTCTCCATTCTTCCTTCTCGAAAAACCTCATAGTCTGTAGCCATCATGTGTTCTAACATTGGTAATAAATAAAAGCTGGTTAGTAATATTATGAGTAGAAGATTTATTCCAAGCATTTTCCATACCTGTTTGTCTTTTAGTTTTCTTATATTTACTAATACATATATAAAGCAAAGTATTGCAACATACATAGCTATAACAATCTGGCTTAAAATCAATCCCACTGCCCCAAGTGCCAATATTAAGCTTTTTTTAATACTTTTTTCTTCATCATTAAATATGTTATACATTCCTAAAAACGTGATTGGTAAAAATATAAATGACGCAAGTTCTGAAATTGCTACTCTCATATACATATCTGTAAGTCTATATGGTGCAAACATATAAATAACAGCTGCTAAAATCCCTGCATATCTATTTTTTGTTACTCTACTTACAAATTCATACATAGCAATTCCAGTAAGGAATGATAATAATAAAATAAATAATTTTAACACCAGCTCGAAAGAACTTGTAAATATTCTAAAAATTAATGGAACATATGCTGTAAATGGACTATAAAATATATTCCATGAATATCCAAACTGGTTACAAAAATTAGACATGATAACAGGAGGGAATTCTCCCTCTGTTATTGTTTGATATGTTCCCATAAGTCTTGCTATATGTTGTATTCCATCGTCATTATAAATATTAAAATCTTTACTAGCTAATGGTATTGATACAATTAATGAAAAAATGAGTATAATTATATAATCTATTACTTTCTTTTTCATAAAGTTTATCCTTTTAACTAATTATTTCTTGATTCTTAACAAACGCTTATGTTGCTAGATTTATCTTTGCATAAAATCTATTTACTCTGTATGCCTTCTTGTTTTTTCTCATACCTTTTTCTGTAAATTACAACATATATTATAAAGCCTATCATTGCAATTGGAGATATTATATATGATGCTTTGTCCAATGTAGTTGCAGTATAATCCACCACGATTTTCCCTTGTTGTACATCTTCTGGCATTACTATTTTCAAAAAGCCATAATCAGACTCAGTAGGCTCTAATGTTAGCTCTGTTTCCTCAAATTGTAATCTTACAGTATATCCTGGGTAGAACAAATATGGTAATTCTAGTTCTGTTCCATTAGATGCATCCTTTATTTCCATCTCTAAATGTAGAGCATCTTTATTTTCATTTTCTATTACTGCTTGACCAGAAATCACAATTGTTCCATTACTTCTATTTATTAAATATTTTCGTTGTTCTAATATGGCCTTAGTTGGCATATAATCTCTATTAATTGAAAAATAATGTATTTCTGGGTTCTCTATTATTTTTTGTTCATATTGCTCATCTTTTGTAGTATCTTCTTCAGTATATGCCATCAATTCCTTTGCTGTAAATGCCATTAATAAAATTAGTATTAATATATATGCCGTATTTCTTATCCATTTTTTATTTATTGATGTAACTAAGTAATATACATTTATTGCACATACTGGAGTAAGGAACATTAAAGAAAATCCAAGCATTCTCCATGGATATTGTAATGTACATAAAAAGTCTGGCATAATCTTCCATGGAAAGAATTTAGTACACATAATTAAAGATATTACCCCTAAAACAATACTTGTTATATAAAAATCCTTATATTTTTTATCAATCTTATTATAAGCCAATACCCCTAAAAACAACATTGTAATAAATGGTATTCCCACTATAAAGGAGACTCCATTATCTTCTCCTTTATCCTTAAGCAATTGCCATAATTCAATTGTATTATTTGATACATATTCTCCACTTGTTTTTAAAATATCGGGCTCCAGTATAGCATAGTCAGCATTGCTAGCAAATTCTAGCATTGGTAATATAAACATTGCAGACATAAGCAATATAAATATTACATTTATCACACATTTTATAATTACATTTTTTTTCAAAAATGCTTTTAAATTAAATAAAATATATATCAAGCAAAAAATTGCTGTATACTCTGTAGATATTGTATGTGAGAGTAATAGACCTGTTGCCCCTATTGCAATATAATAATGCCTTTTTTTATCCCCGTGTAATAGATTATACAAGCCTTGAAATACTATTGGTATAAACACAAATGCAGTGAACTCCCCTATTGCATATCTATTATATATATCTTCTAACTTATATGGTAATATCATATATATAACTGCTGAAAAGAAAGCAATTCCTTTCTTTTTGGTAACTTCATTTATAAAGTTATACATAAATATTCCTGAAAGAATAGTTGTAAGTATAGCAAACAGTTTTAAGCCATTGCAAAATGTTCCAGATATAAGACCTAGAACATAAGGTACATATGCTACAATTGTAGGATAAAATGCTGTCATGCTATAGCCCCAGTCCCTGCAAAAATATGGAAAAACTAAAAAAGGAAACTCTCCTTTTTCCATTGCATTATCTAAACCTATTAACCTTAATAAATGTATAAATCCATCATCGGTTGACCTTATCTGTACCCACAAAAATGGTATTGATATTAATAACCCTATTATGCATATAATTATATAATGTATGATTTTTTTTGTTTTAACTATCTCAATAATATTTGTAATTTTATTTTTCATTTGATTATTTCTCCCTAATCCTTTTATATTTACTATTTTTAGTATGTGATTTTTCCATTTAGCAAATCATCATTGTCAATCCATTCTTGTACATCTGTAATTTTATATCCTTCCTTACTATCATCTCTTACTATAACTCTTTCAATCCCAGCATTGATAATGAGCTTTCTACACATTTGACAACAGCCCGGATTCTCTTCTAAAAGTCCCGTATCTGTTCTATACTGAACTAAATACAAGCTTGCACCTATCATATTTTTTCTTGAGCTACTAATAATAGCATTCATTTCTGCATGAACACTCCTACACGCATCATATCCGGCATGTCTTATATCAGGAAAAAATTTCTTTTTTGAGCAATATCCTAAATCATTACAATTTTTTCTTCCTCTAGGTGCTCCACTATATCCAGTTGCTACAATTTCATCATTGTTTACAATTACAGTACCAGATTTTTTTCTCAAACAAGTACTTCTTTCTGCTACTGTTGCTGCTATATTTAAATAATAGTTAATTTTATCAATTCTTTGTACCATTATAATATATTCCTTCCAATTTTTAATTTTGCTACATTATATCATTTATAGTTTTCAGTATCAAGCCCTAATTGTCATTAAGAAAATTGGACGTTAACGAAATCAAAGATTTCGACGTCCACATGTGCATTTCGCTTCGCGAATATGCACAGCCC
>CALXVO010000075.1 GCA_944392065.1 uncultured Clostridia bacterium
CAATAGCGATTTCAGCTATTTTTTAAATTCTAGGAAATGCAATTTCCTAGAATTTAAAAAAAGTAGCACTTTAAATGCTACTTTTTCTTGCAAGATTAATTTATCTACTTTTTATTAGTTTTCTGTTTTAGCCACTACTTCTTTTCCATCATAATATCCACATGTTGGGCAAACAGTATGTTGTCTAACTAATTCATGACAATGTGAACATTCTACTAAATTTTGGTTTTCTAATTTCCATGTTGATCTTTTTGAATGTGTTCTTGCTTTTGACCATCTTCTTTTTGGTTGTGCCATTCTTATTCCCTCCCTTAAATATTATCTATCGTATATGTTTTCTATACTTTCTCTTAATTGATACTATAAAATTATACTAATTTTTAAATGATTTGTCAATAGTGGTTTTAGATTTTTATAACGCACACCTTTCTTATTTTTTTACATATACTAATTATATATTCAAGAAAGGAATTGATGTTCTATGTGTGGTTTTGTAGGAACTGTTAATCTAAAGGAGAATTTAAATTCTAAAAAAGATATTTTAATTTCGATGAATGAAACACTAAAGAAAAGGGGGCCAGACGAGTGTGGGTATTACGTAAGTGATAATGCATTATTAGGACATAGGAGATTGATTGTAATTGATCCTGATGGTGGCAAACAACCTATGAGTTTTAAATATAATGGTAATACCTACACTATAGTATATAATGGGCAAATATATAATACTAAAGAACTAAAGCAAGCTTTAAAAGAAAATAATATTCCTCTTGAAAGCTATTCTGACACAGAAATTCTTTTAAAATCCTACATATTTTATAAAGAAGATATAGTAAATAAATTAAATGGAATTTTTGCATTTGCTATATGGGATGAAAACAATAAAAGTATATTTCTTGCTAGAGATCATTTTGGTGTAAAACCATTATTTTACACTATTTATAATAATAATTTAATATTTGCATCTGAAGTTAAAGCTATTTTAAGATATCCTGGCATCACTCCTACTTTAAGTAAGCAAGGTATTAGTGAATTATTTGGAATTGGTCCAGCTCATACAAATGGTATAACAGCATTTAATAATATTTATGAACTAAAGCCTGCTAATTTTATGATATATAACAATTCAGGAATTCATATTAAAAGATATTGGAAATTAAAAAGCAAACCTCATGAAGATAATTTTGATCAGACATGCGATAAAGTTAAATATTTATTAGAAGATGCTATTAAAAAACAATTAGTCTCAGATGTTCCACTATGTACATTTTTATCAGGTGGCCTTGATTCTAGTATAATCACATTATATGCTGCCGAATATTGCATGGAAAATAATTTGCCTAAATTAACTACTTACTCTGTTGATTACATTGACAATGATAAAAACTTTCAAAAAACTGACTTTCAACCAAATTCTGATAATTACTATATAAATCTAATGCAATCAAAATTAGATACTAATCATCATACAATAATGCTAGATACTCCTGAACTTGCTAAAACTTTAGAGGATGCTATGATAGCTAGAGACTTTCCTGGTATGGCAGATGTAGATTCTTCTTTGCTATTATTTTGTAAAAATGTAAAACCGGAAGCGACGGTCACTTTAACAGGAGAATGTGCTGATGAAATATTTGCAGGATATCCATGGTTCTTTAGAGAAGATGCTTTAAATAGTGGAACCTTCCCATGGTCTATTGCAATTAAAGAAAGGCAAAAATTATTAAATCCTGAAATAGGAGAAAAAATAGATTTAAAAGAATATATAGACTATAGATATAACGAAAGTTTAGATGATGTAGAAATTTTAGAAGTAGATTCTGATGAGACAAAAGAAAAAAGAAAAATATCTCATCTTACTCTAAATTGGTTTATGCAAACTCTTCTAGATAGATCTGATAGGATGGGAATGTATAATGGGTTTGAAATAAGAGTTCCATTTTGTGACTATCGCTTAGCAGAATATGTATGGAATATTCCTTGGGAAATGAAAGCATTAAATGGTAGAGAAAAAGGACTACTTCGTTATATTATGAAAGATAAATTGCCAGCAGAAATAGTAGATAGGAAAAAGAGTCCATACCCTAAAACATGGAACCCAACTTATTTGAAGGCCGTAAAAGAAATACTTTCTAAGATTATGGAAGATAAAAATGCACCTATTAATACCCTATTAAATAGAGAATACATCATGCAAATATTGGAAACAGTCGGTAAGGCATTTACAAAGCCATGGTTTGGGCAACTTATGACCGGCCCTCAGCTTATGGCTTACCTTTGCCAAGTTAATATGTGGCTTGAAAGGTATCAGCCTAGGATTGAGATTTAATTTTATCTACTTTTTAGATTTGAGGTCACAAATTGTGACCTCATGTTTTTCCACAAATCTTGCTTTTGGGGACGGAGAAAAAAACAAGATTTCCCTCACTTCTTTTCTCTACCTATTACAACAAATCTTCCATCCTCTGTATGATAGGAACAGGTAATTAATGTAATTAACTGTTCACCATATTCTGCTGTAATATCAATATCATATAAAGAAGCCTCTTTCGCTTCTTCCACAAATTCCTTATATTCCGCTTCTTTCTCTGCATTAATAAAACCGTAATATCTAAACACGTTTTCTTCTGATTTATAGAATACTCTTGATTTAAACACAGAAAAAATTTCATATTCAATATCTTCTTTTTCTGTAGTAAAACGAATAATAGGATGTGCTCTATAAAACTCTTCTCTTTCATATTTAAGTAAGTCTTGAAACATTTGACCATACATTATATTATGACCATATATCAAAAAATTATTGCTAGATACACCCCATTCATAATCTGCACTTAAAAATATAGAACCTTTTTCCGATTTTTCTTTTTTATAGTTATGTGTTAAATAATACTCATTATTTTCTCCCTGTAAAACAGGATAATTAATATTAGTATTCTCTATTTCGATCCATCCCACTATATCTTCATTTTCTTCTCGCAATTTTTCTACTTTAAGCATTCTTTCTGTTACTCTTTTAGAGTTTTTCTCTTCGTCTTCCTTCTTTTCTGTTTGGTTCTTCTCTTGCTTTTCTTTTTCTGCATCATTTGCTTCCATTTCTATTAAATTTTCTTCTATTTCAATTGAATTTAGTAACTTACTTTCTTCCATTGCTTCTTGCCTCATAAGAAAAAATTTTGCAATATATATGATGGATAAAACAATAACAATAACAAGAAAAATGTAAATTAATACTATTTCTTTTTTTATTTTTAAGTTTTTTTTCATAAAAAATGTCTTACCTTTCTTAATGTTCACAATTGCTTTTTGTTGGAGCAAACTGTAAATTGTAACTTATAAAAATCCTTTTATGTAAAAGAATAGACAAAATTGTCTATTCTTTATACTTAACTACCATCGATTAATTCATTCTAAAATTAGCTATTATTTTTTGTTTTACATAACTTTTATATTAAACTTCTTTTTTCTTTAAATATATAATTCCAGCTAGAGCAGATGTCATAGCAAGTATAGCTACTCCTATATAGCTTTCTACACCTGTTTGAGGTACTTCATCTTTATTGTCATCTGGAATAGGCTCTGGTTCTTTTTCTGGCTCTTCTTGTGGTATCTCTGCAATTCTTGCATATATTGTTACATCTGCATTTAATGAAGTAGTAAAGTCAAACTCTTTTGTATAAGCTTCATCAGTATAAAAACCGTCTATTTTATACCCTTCTTCCACTGTTATACTAGATGTTAACAAATCTTCTGTAATAGTAGTTCCTTCGTCGACAGTAATTTGCTTAGCCACTTCTCCTCCAACCATTAAAGTAATAATTACTTTTTTAGCTTCATCTGTATTAGGTGTTACTGTATCTGGTATATCAGATTCTGAAATTACATTATTGTCTTTATCTGTTAAAACAACTTTATCTCCTGCAATAACTACTTTATTTGTTGTATTTTCTGTATTTGTTACTGTGAATTCGGTAAGATAACCATTATCTGCTGGACGAACCACATTTTCTGTAGAATCAGATGTTAAAATACCATTCATTGTTAAGCTAGGATTATTAGTAGCAGAAGCACCTTTATCTATTTCTATACCATTATTGGCTCCTGTTCCATTTGTTCCCAAATGCAAATCAATAATTTCTACATTACCTCCATTTACTAATACTCCACCATAACGGAAACCAGTAATAGAGACATTATTTAATATAACAGTTGCTCCATCATAGGATTGTACACCATATTTTGGTCCATTATTTAAATCAATATCTTTTAATGTAAGCTTTCCTGCTGCAAATTGTGCTGTAAACATTGTTTGATTTCCTGATGTAGATGTCCAATCTGTAGAGCCAGAAATAGTATAACCGTTTCCATCAATTGTAAGTTCTTTTTGAATAACAATTGGTCCTGTAACTGTTATATTGTTTTGAATTTCGACTGTTCCTCCATCATCAACATTTTCTATAGCAGATTTTAATGATGATTCATCAGTAGCTGTTTCAGTACTTGCTGCATTACTGATGCTAGGAATGCAAAGTAATGCAAGTAGAATAAATGTTAAAAACAATATTATTTTTATTGTATTTTTCATTTTAAACCTCCTAATTTAATTAATTTAAAAATTACAATTTTGGACAGAAGGGATACTCTTAAAAGTCCAAAAAATTGGACAAAAGGGATAGACCTTCATAAAATATTTTAATTATGAATTGTAATTCTTTATAATTTATTTTTTCTCTTTTTTGTTTTTTTATTTAATTTTCTTTTATTTTTTATTGATAAAAATTTTCCAAAAAAAATGAAACATAGTAACAGATTTAAATCTGCTACTGCTGTTTCACTTCTTTGTGAAAAGATGAAATAATTGGACTACTCCATCTTTTCATTTCAATTATTAAATTTTTATAATCCTTTTTTAGACTTTTCTCCATTATCTGCCAATTCTGTTATGTCTTGTGAGAAATTTGAGTCTGACTCCAATTTCTTGTTTGTTTACATAATCTTATTAAGATGTGTCCTTACTGCTCAAAATCTGGAATGATAAACATTCTCCCCTTCTTTATCTTGGGTATTTTATTGCTGCCTGTGCTGCTGCAAGCCTTGCTATTGGAACTCTAAATGGTGAGCAAGATACATATGTTAGTCCAATTCTATGGCAATATTCTACAGAAGCTGGGTTTCCTCCATGTTCTCCACATATTCCAAGCTCTATATCTGGTCTTGTTTTTCTTCCTAACTCTGCTGCCATTTCTACTAGTTTTCCTACTCCCTCTTCATCTACCCTTGCAAATGGGTCAAAATCATAAATTCCTTTAGCATAATACTCTCCTAAGAATTTTCCTGCATCATCACGGCTAAATCCAAATGTCATTTGTGTTAAGTCGTTTGTACCAAATGAGAAGAATTCTGCCTCTTTTGCAATTTTGTCTGCTATAAGTGCTGCTCTTGGAATCTCTATCATGGTTCCTACCATGTAATGAATATCCATATCTGCTTCTTTTAGCATTTCATCTGCAGTTGATGTTATAATTTGTTTTACATATACAAGTTCTTTATAATCGCCAACAAGTGGAATCATTATTTCTGGCTTTACATCTATACCTTCTTTTTTTACATTGATAGCTGCTCCTATAATTGCTTTTGTTTGCATTACACCAATTTCAGGATATGTTACATCTAATCTACAACCTCTATGTCCCATCATTGGGTTGAATTCATGTAAACCTGCTACAATATTTTTAAGCTCTTCAAATGTCATGTTCATATCTTTTGCTAAATCTTTTATTTCTTCATCTGTATGTGGTAAAAACTCATGTAGTGGTGGATCTAGTAATCTTATAGTAACAGGAAGTCCTTTCATTTCTCTAAATAATCCTTCGAAGTCTCCTCTTTGCATTGGTAATATCTTATCTAATGCTTTTTCTCTTTGTTCTTTTGTTTTAGATACTATCATTTCTCTTATTGCTGCAATTCTTTCTGGCGCAAAAAACATATGCTCTGTTCTACATAATCCAATTCCTTGTGCTCCAAATTCATACGCTTGTTTTGCATCTTTTGGAGTATCTGCATTAGTTCTTACTTCCATTTGTCTATATCTATCTGCCCATTCCATAAATTTAGCAAAATTTCCTGAAACTGTTGCTGTAACTGTATCTATTTT
>CALXVO010000076.1 GCA_944392065.1 uncultured Clostridia bacterium
ATATCTATTCATTTTATATTTTTCCTTTCTGTTTATATTATTAATCAATACATATTTTACCATACTTTATGTAAAATGTCCAAAAAAATATATAATCTAATTCATTTATTGTTATTTCTCATGGCTAACACAAAAGCAAACAAGAGATAAGAAAGAGATGCATGTGCACCTCTTTCTGCTATTCTTCACTATTCGCATTAGTAGTATAATAATCATTTCCATACCATTCTTCTGATTTATAATATTTTCCTATGAAGATTGGGCTAATACTTTCTAATTCATATACTGGCTCTTGTACGATTTCTCCATTTTCATTTATTACTCCCCATTTACCATTTAACTTTATGCCTGCAAATCCATATTCATTAAATTCTGTTACCATGTCATATTCATTTTGTACTACTAAATTTCCATCTTTACCTACAAATCCCCACTTATCATTTATTTTTTTTGCATAAAGATTATTATTAGGAAATACTTCTTGAGCAGTTAATTCATTCCCAGAATAATCAAAAAATCTATTTTCTGTTTCTGAATATAATCTAACATAATTATTTTTTACTTCTATTGCAGCTTTATCCATTGTTGCTACTATTTCCATATTACTATTTATAAGGCTAATTGTATTTGTAGATGAAATATTGGCTTGTAAAAGGTTGGTATTATCTAGTTTAAATATACTACTGTATTTTAAATCTACTAAAGATTTTCCTGTTAAATCTATAATTCCATTGTTGTTATAATTAGCTACAATAAAATAGTTATTATCTATTTCTTCTATATAAGTGTAATTTTTATCTATTACAACATTTCCACTATTATCTATTATCTTATATATTTCATCTTCTCCATATACTATATTATACTCTCCACTTTTAGTAGGCATTTTTGAAATATAACCATCTGTTACTTCATTGCCATCTAAGTCTAACACTTTATTTATTCCATCCTCAATCACATTAACATATATACCACCGAATGTAATATTGTCATACTTAGTATCTATTTTTATATTTCCTTTTCTATCTGAAATCCCTTGTTTACCATTTCTCTGAACAACAAATACATCATTATATGAGTTATATGTTATACTTTCATATTCATGATTTAATATTACTTTTTTGTTTTTTAGTAATCCTGCTTGTCCGTCTTTATATGCAATTATATAAAAATCTTTATCATCTTCTATCTCTGTTACTCTTGTTAATTCTGTATATTCCGCATCTAAAATTATGTCTCCTTTATAGTCTATATATCCATATCTATATCCATTGTCCCCTTTTTTACATACAATAAATCCTGTTCTTTGATATTTTGTGTTTATATCATAATAATTATCTACAGTTATGCTATCATATTCTACATCTATTACTTGAACTCCATTTATATTTATAATTCCAATTCTTCCTTCTTGTTGCACAAATAACATTCCTTCTTTATATGTCACAGCAGATATACTGTCATATATAGGATCTGTTATTTCTTTTCCGTCAATACTCATTAAACCATATTTTCCATCTTTCTTATATTTTAATACTGTTTTTTCAAATGGAATGCCATCTGCCGTTGTTTCAGTCGAAATAGATTGTATATTTTCATATCCTGTGATTATTTGCTCTTTTTTATCGTTTAGGACTTTAGTCTGATATTGTTTTGTTTCTGTATTATAGTCATACATACATATGAATACTGCTTTTGATGGATTTGGTATTTGTATGACATCATAATTTGGATCTATAACTATATTTCCTTCTCCATCTATTACTCCATATCTATTATCTATATTTATAGTATTGTATTTTATGTCAGTTACTTGTTCTATATCATAAACATATTTTGCTCTTTTTCTGAAATATATTAATAGCCCAATAATTATGGCTACAATCACTACTAATACTACAATTAATATTATCAATTTCTTTTTTTTCATCAAACTTCTCTCCTATCTCTATTCTTCTTCCTTTTGTGTCTCTTCTTTTTCCTCCATATTTTTGCACACTTTAACATATTTTATTCTTTTGTCTTCAATCTCTTCTACTTTATAGGTTAATTTTTTATCTTCAATTATAGGGTGCTCATCTTCATCAGGTATTCTTCCTAATTTATCTATCAAATATCCTGATAAAGTTTCGTAATCACCTTCTGGTATTTCCACATTAAAGATTTTCCTTAATTCATATGATGTAATAGTTCCACTTAAGATATATGTATTGTCATCTATCTTTTTTACATCAATTTCCTCGTCATCATACTCATCAAATATGTTACCAACAAGTTCTTCTATTATATCTTCCATTGTAATTAATCCTGCTGTTCCACCATATTCATCAATAACTATTGCCATTTGTACTTTATTTTGTTGCATTTCTTTAAATAGTTCATCAATATCCTTAGATTCCGGAACAAAATACGGCTCTCTCATTATTTGTTTAATATTTACTTTTTTATTATCTTTTAGGGGTTTTAGAATATCCTTTACAAATAATATTCCTTTTATATCATCTATATCTTCATCATAGACTGGAATTCTGCTATATTTAAATTCATCAATTTCATCTAATAAATCTTTTATGTCATCATTTATATCGATTGCGAACATTTCTGTCCTTGGAGTCATTACTTCGGAAACTATTATATCATTAAATTCAAAAACGTTATTTAATAACATTTTTTCTCCTCTTTCTATAGTTCCTTTTTCTTCTCCCTCATCAATCATCATTTTAATTTCTTCTTCTGTAACAACTTCCTCTTCTGCTTCTCCTACTCCAAATATCTTTGAAACCATATTTGTAGATGCTGTAAGCAGTTTTACAAAAGGTGCTGTTAATAACGATATTCCTCTAATAACGCCTATTGTTGCATATGATATTTTTTCGTAATATTTCATCGCCAATCTTTTTGGTACTAACTCTCCAAAAACAAGTGTAAAGAATGATAGAATAATTGTAATTATAACAATTGAAACTCCTCTCCAAACTTCTAAGCTTATAAACGGCATCCATGTGTTTAGCACTGGTGCTAATTTATCTGCAAATGCATCTGATGCAAACGCACTTGATAAGAATCCCGCAAGTGTAATACCTATTTGTATTGTAGCCAGAAATTTACTTGGCGACTTTAACATTTTTAAAATTTGTTTTGCCTTTTTATTTCCTTCTTTTGCATCTCTTTCTATTTTTGAATCATTTAAAGATATGAATGCTATTTCTGTAGCTGCAAAGTATGCATTTAGTAAGATTAAAATTACTAAAACTAGAATCTGTACTATCATTTAAAATTTTCCTCACTTCTTTTTTACTGAATGTTAATGTTCACAGCTTAATATATTTTTGTCTGAATACTTGGAGAATACAAAATATATTTGTTACCAAGATGGAATGCTTTTATACAATATTTTTTGTGGCTGTGAATAATAACAATTGAATATAGTATACACTATTTTTTTAGTTTTTTACATATATAATGATAATTTATTTATAGTTTGATGTCAAGAATTCCCAGTAAAAAAAAACACCTTGAATTTAGAATTCGAGGTTATTATTCGGTGTAGAATTTAATTTTACATCTATGTCTTAGTAGTATGTATATTTAGAAAATTTTTGAAGTACCGCTTAAGCGACCAAACGAGCTTTGTAAAAGCGAGTGCGATTTGGAGCAAACAAGCGACCTTAAAAAATTTTATTTTTTAAGGTCGCTTGTTTGTTTGCGACAGCAAGGTACAAAAAAATTTGAAAAATATACATACTACTAAGACATATACTACAAATTATATTTTTATTAAAATCCTGTTCTAGGTAAATTTATTTCTATTTGCCCAGTCACAGTAGTATCTTCATCTTCTACTTGTTTTTCTTCGTCTTCTGGTTTTTTATAATCATTTACATTTACTACATATTTTTGTCTTAATTCCACATCAATTTCAATTAATTCATCATATAATGTGTAACCATCTGGAGATTTTATTTCTTGAATATAATATTTGCCCGGCATAATATTTTCTACTGTTGCTATTCCATTTTCATTTGTTGTAACATCTGAATAAACAATATTTTTATTTTCATCTAAAATATTGAATTTTGCACCCTGTAATAATTCTTCTGTTTCTGCATCTTTCTTTATTATTTCAATTTTAGTGGTATTTGCCAAATATTTTACCGTTATTTTACCACTTTCGAACTCATAGTCCCCTGCTGCTAATGCATAACTTTGTTTTGAACTATCACTAGATTTTCCATACAAAATTGGCTTTGTTTTTGCATTTGCTGTAACTTCAATTTCGAAACTTCCTTCTTTGTCCATTTCTGATATAGGTATCAATACTTTAAATTTTTCTCCTGTTTGAAATTTTACTTTCTCATTATTTTTTTCATCTGTTACTTTTACATTTTCTATTTCTACATTATTTAACTTTACTTCATACTCTGTACTATCTACATTGTTTTCCACATAAAATGTTTTGCTTGCATAATTTCCATCTATAAGATCCATTTCCCATTTTTCATCATCTGTTTTTACCTCAACAATCGTAATTGGTTTTGTAGAGTTAGAATTTCTAGCAGTATTTGATATATTAATTGCAGCTGCTAAAACTCTTTTCCCTTGAGCGTCCATTCCCTCAAAGTCATTCCAATCATAATTATACATCATGTCATATACAGCCATTTTTGTTGCTGCAAATGCTTCTATGTCGCTATTGCATCCTAATTCTTTAGCTGTTTTATATGGATAACCATTTGTCACAGCTCTCCATATTTTGTTATTTGTAACTGCTCCATCAACTGTTACTGTATATCCCTCTTCTTCTGTTACTCCTGGTAAATTTCTGTTTAAGCAATATGCTGGATATTCTACTCCATCTTTTTTATATACAACAAATTCAACTCCCACTATAATGTACCCTTGATATCTTAAGCACACAAGTTCTCCTTTCGAATATAAATCTGCCTCATCTATTATATAAGTAGCTGCATTTGCTTCATTTTGAAATATTCCTATTGTTGTAAATATTGTTATAATAATAATTATTATTGATATTATTTTTTTTAGTTTTCAAATCTATCATCCTTTCTTTTTTACTAGTTTGAAAAGAATTAAATTTTGGTAAGGAAAATTTTATTTAGAATGGAGATGCATACTCTGTGTATGTAACTGCGCTTTAAATGAAATTTGACATAGACAAAATTATAATTCTTTTTCAACTAATTTCGACTGCTTGAATACATCTTCTGTACTCATACATATTCTCCACACAAGTTATTAATGTAATTCTATTATCTTCTGTATTTTTTATATAACTCCAGTCAGTTTGTTTTATAATTTTATTTACAACTACACTGTATTCTCTTCTTCCATGTTCTGTATAGTAAATTATTCTATCTCCGATCTCTAGATTTTTTATCTCTTGAAAGAAATTACAATTATAGCCTCTATTATGCCCTGCTAGAGCCACGTTTCCGTTCCATATGTTACTTTCATTAAAATGTCCAACTGCCACTGCTAAAACATTTTGAGTAGTTCCTGATTTTATTGGTGCATTTAATCCTATCTTTGGTATTTCTATTCTCCATTTGGTTTCTACATCTATTTTGCTTTTTTCACTTGTATCTTCTAACTCCACATCTTCTATTTTGGTAGTTTCATCATATATGTCTGCAATTTGCATTAATTCTAAAAATGTATCTTCCAATTTCATTGCATTTTCGTTATGATTTTTTCTTTTTGAACTACTGTATTTTTGATAATTTAAATAGTTTTTTTCATTATAATTCGCTTCTGTTGCTTCTAAAAAACATATATCTAGCATTATGAAAAGAATTATACACATAACTAATGTAATACATAATGCAATAATGTTAACATTTTTTTTTGTATAATTTAACACATAAAAACACCTCCATCATAGTGAAAAACTTGTTTTTTCACTACTTAACCTCAATTACGGCACAACTATAGCTCTGCTACTATAAAATTTCAAAATTTTTATAAATTTAATTATTGAGTTATAATTTTAATCTCTTTGGATTCATTTTAATAAGAATAAATTTTTGAATTTGTTGATTAAAACATTTTTGATTTAATGAAAAAAATTTATCTGATTTTAA
>CALXVO010000077.1 GCA_944392065.1 uncultured Clostridia bacterium
TAATTGTTTTTGGTGCTCCGTCAACTAAATCTTTAGCTTCTTTTAATCCTAATCCTGTAGCATCTCTAACTACTTTGATAACTTGGATTTTATTTGCTCCAGCTTCTTTTAATACTACATTAAATTCTGTTTTTTCTTCAGCTGCTCCTGCTGCTGAGCCAGCTACTGGTGCTGCAACAGCTGCTGCAGATACTCCATATTTTTCTTCAATTCCTTTAACTAATTCTGATAACTCTACTACTGTTAAGCTATCGATAGTTTCTAATAATTCATCTATTTTTGCCATTTTAAAATTCCTCCTTAAATTTTATTTTTTATTAATTATAGTGCTTTTTATTAATAAAATATTTTGCTTTTATTATACGAAATATTTTCATTGAATTAAAATCACTATTTTTTGCAAACTTGGCTGTTTGCTATTTTTATTGGTTGTTTTTACCTTAATTTATAAATTTATAAAATTAATTATTCTAGAAATTTATAAATCAAATTAAATCTTAATTTTTAAAACAAATTAGAAACGAGTATTGCTAGGAAAACAAGCTAAAATTTTTGAGATAGTACTGTTGTACATCGAAAAAATTTTATGCGTAGTTTGACACCGCAAGACGAAGTTTATAATTTGTTTTTGACTAAGCGTTTTCGCTTTCACGCTTAACTCTAACTGCATCCAATGTAGCAGCAAGTTTTGTGATATTTCCAAGTAATGCACCTGCAAGTTTTGCAAGAAGTTCTTGTCTTGATGGTAATTTTGCTAAAGTGATTATTTCTTCTGCTGTCATAACTTTTCCTTCAATAATTCCACCTTTAATTTTGTAGAAGTCATTATTCTTAGCAAAGTTATATATTGCTTTGGTAGGTGATAAATAATCTTCTTTACTTGTAATTAATGCTGTTGGTCCCTCTAGTAAATTATCTAATCCAGATTCACCATTTGCATTTAAAGCTCTTTTTATAATATTGTTCTTTATAACTCTGTACTCTCCGTTTGTTTCTCTTACTGCAGTTCTTAATTTAGTAACATCATCAACTGTAATTCCTCTGTAATCCACTAAAAGAACTAATGTTGCATCTTTTAATTCTGTCGCTAAATTATTAACAAGTTCTTCTTTTTGTTTTAATACTTTTTCACTAGCCAATTCATTTCACCTCTTTCTATAAATGATATATAATTTAAAAATCTGTATATATAGCCATAGGCATATATATACAGATTTCTCCGTACAAAATATATGCCTAGGTAAGACTTATTTTTTGCTTACTGTCTTTGGCTATTTACATCATTTTTGATCAATATACATACTTGGTCCCATTGTTGTAGATATAGCTACACTTTTAATATATTGTCCCTTAGCTGCTGCTGGTTTTGCTTTTATAATAGCATTCATAACAGTTTCATAGTTTTCTAATAACTTAGCTGTACCAAATGAAACTTTACCAAATCCTAAGTGAATAATATTTGTTTTATCTAGTCTATACTCAACTTTACCAGATTTAATATCATTTATTGCTTTTGTAACATCCATTGTTACAGTTCCTGATTTTGGGTTAGGCATTAAACCTTTTGGTCCTAATACTTTACCAAGTCTTCCTACAACACCCATCATATCTGGAGTTGCAACAATAACATCATAATCAAACCAATTTTCTTTTTCAATTTTTGGTATTAATTCTTCTGCCCCAACAAAATCTGCTCCAGCTTTTTGAGCTTCTTCTGCTTTTGGTCCTTTTGCAAAAACTAATACTCTTAATGTTTTACCTGTACCATTTGGAAGTACTGTTGTACCTCTAACTTGTTGATCAGCTTGTTTAGAATCTACACCTAGTTTAACATGTAGCTCAACTGTTTCATCAAATTTTGGTTTTGGCATTTTTTGAATTGTATCTAATGCTTCTTGTGCACTATATACTTTTGTCTTATCAATTAGCTTTTCAGCTTCTTGATATCTCTTTCCTCTTTTCATTTTTACCTCCTTTGGTTCAAACGAGCTTTTAACTCTCCCATATTTTTAAAATTATAGTTTATTTTAGAAATTCAAATAATTTTAATCTAATATCTAACTTAATTGTTAAGGTATTAAACAAATTATTCTTCAACTACAACACCCATAGATCTTGCAGTACCTGCTACCATGCTCATAGCTGCCTCTAATGATGCTGCATTTAAGTCTGGCATTTTTTGTTTAGCTATTTCTTCGATTTGTGCTTTAGTTAATTTAGCTACTTTATCCTTGTTAGGCTTTCCTGAAGCTTTTTCTATCTTAGCAGCTTTCTTAATTAAAACAGCCATTGGTGGTTCTTTTGTAATAAATTCAAATGATTTATCTTTGTAAACAGTAATTACAACTGGAACTATCATTCCGTTTAAATTAGCTGTTCTATCATTAAATTCTTTTACGAATTGCATAATATTTACACCACTAGCACCTAAAGCTGGTCCAACTGGTGGAGCTGGTGAAGCTTTTCCTGCAGGTATTTGTAATTTTATAACATTACCAATTTCCTTCTCTGCCATTACTTTTAGCACCTCCTTTAACGTGAAATATGTATATTAATCTAAAATAGATTATTAACTTTTTTATGTGTAAAACGAATTAGAAACGAGTGTTGCTAGGAAACCATGCTAAAATTTTTGGGATAGTACGTTTGTACATCGAAAAAATTTTATGCGCAGGTTGACAACGCTAATCACGAAGTTTATAATTTGTTTTTAAATTTTTTGGACTTGTGAAAAATCCAGCTCAACTGGAGTTTCTCTTCCAAACATTGATACTAATACCTTTACTTTATGCTTTTCTTTGTTTAATTCTGTTACAGTACCTATGAAATCTTTTAGTGGACCATCTAATACCTTTACAGAATCATTTACCTCATAATCCACATTTACTTCTGGTACTTCAAATCCCATTGTTCTTATCTCTTCTTCAGTAAGTGGAATAGGATCTGTGCCAGAACCGACAAAGCCTGTAACACCCCTTGTATTTCTCACTATATACCAAGTTTTTTCAGTTACAATCATTTTTATTAAAACATATCCTGGAAAGACTTTCTTTAAATTGGTTTTTCTTTGTCCATCTTTAATTTCTATTTGTTCTTCCATCGGAACAATTATGTTAAAAAAATAATCTTCTAATTCTCTATTTTTAATTGTTTTTTCAAGGTCTGTTTTTACTTTGTTTTCATAACCTGAATATGTGTGTATAACATACCATCTTGGCACTAATTCCTTTTCATCTTGAGACATGTTTTAGCCTCCTTTATTCTTCAACACTATTAGAATCTTCAGAAACATTATTTCCTACTTGATTTGAATCCTCAGATACATTATTTTCTGTTTCGTTTGTAGATTCCTCATTACTTGTTGTTTGGTTTGTAGAGTCCTCTAAACTAACTACGCTATTCGTGTCTAAAGTATTTGATGAATCCACAATTTCTTTTAATTTATCAATACCATATGTATTCATACTTTCAAAAACAAAGTCTAACACAAATACAATAGCAGCTGTTATAAGTACAACTGTTATTACAGCAATTGTATTATTTAGTAATTGCTTTGGTGTTGGCCAAATTACTCTTTTTAGTTCTGCCTTAAAATCCTTCATAAAGTGCTTTTTATTTTTGCTGTCTTGTTTTTTAGCATCTTGCTTTTTAGTATCTTGTTTTTTATTTGTATCTTTAGGCATTATTTATTCCCCCTTAAAGGTTTCCATACTATTTTGTTTCTTTGTGTGTAGTACGTTTTTTACAATATTTACAATACTTAACAACTTCTAGTCTTTCTGTATTGTTTTTCTTATTCTTTTCAGTCATGTAATTTCTTCTCTTGCACTCTGTACATTCTAATGTAATTGGTTCTCTTGCTCCTTTTGCAGCCATTTTATACACCTCCAGATTTTTATGCTTTATTTTTTTGCTATTTATTTAAGCGTATGTATCTACATACGCTTAAATATTGTATCATGTTTTTTCTATATTGTCAACATTTGCTAGAACCTTTTTTCCTGTAATTAGTTACAATTTGTTACTACTACAATTTTACAGAATTGCGCTAACTCTTCATTTAGCACAATTTATATTTTATCGCAACTAGGATGTTTTAACTTTCTATACTAAAATTTTAAACTTTTCAAATAACATTTATCATAATTTCCATTTTATTTTTATCGATCAATATCATTATATTTCTATGTTCAATTCATTTTTTCGTTCTTGGCTCAAATGTTAAATTTCTAGTTCATCTTGTTCTTTTGAATCCGGGTTATTCTGCTCATCTTTTCCAGATGGCTTGCTCATTGAGTTCTTATCCGATTTATCCGCTATTTGCTGTTTTTGAAAATCTAAACTAGCTGATGCATCTGCTGAATCATAGAATAATACCAAACCACCTTCTAATCTATAGCTATATTGATTTTCATCTCGTCTTTCTGTAAAAGGCAAATCATTTTCATCACTAGGATTTAATTCTATTATTTCTCCAATATAATTTCCACAATTAGATAGTCTTATATTATTTACACTCAATAATTCATCTAAAACTGCATCCTGATATTGCATGTTTTCCATTTTTAAAATATTTATTCGAGAAAAAACTTCATATTCTGTAAATTCTCCATCATCTTCTTCTATTTGTATTTTATATGCTGAAAGTCCAGATTTAACTCCATTCCATTCTTCATATTGCAACTCTCCCATACGAGTGATTATTACTCCTCGATTTCTTGAACTAATGAATTTGCGTGGCATAGTATTAGAAAGTGGAACAAATTTTACTTTTTTTCTACTTGGATATTCATTAGTTCTTTGAATTATGCCTTCATTATATAGTCCACTCATATCATAGCTTCTTTTATTGTCTCCTAAAAACTGTTCTAAGTATTTTTGTTTAAACTTTCCTAAAGGAATTCCTGATTTGATTTCCCTTAAAATTTCTGGTCTTCTTAAAAAATCAAGAATATCTCTAATATCTTCTTTTATTCTTGCATGTTTTTCTCGATTATCCTCAGGTTTTTTTCTTTCTTCAATTTCCATTAAAGACTTACAAAGTTGCTCAATACCTCTACCATCTATACTATTTCTTCGTCCAAATACTTGCATTAATATAAAATCTAATAAATTTTCCTTATTATTTATCCCTCTATTACTCCCCATATTATTTCTAACCTCTCTTTAATATTAATATATTATGGCGTTAACGGTAGTAAAGCTTTTATGATGTCTACATATATAAATTACCTGTAATATTGTTATTAATATAAATAACAACTTTATTGTATCATAAATATATAATTTTGTCCAATTTTTTATACAAAAAAAACTGGCGACAACCTATTTTCTCAGCAGGGTAACCCACTAATATCTTCGGCACATAGGAGCTTGACTTCTGTGTTCGGTATGGGAACAGGTATTTCCTCCTTGTAATCATCACCAGAAAATTTATTTCAATACAAACTACATTGTTTCAACGCAATCTGTATGAATTAACTTTGTTATTTTATTATATATATATATATATCATAATTTTCCTAATATATATATTATGCTATATATCCTAGGATGTATCTTTTATGATATATTATTCTTTGTGTGCTTTCTTTCTTGTAATTGTCTATTATAATCTTTTTTGCACTTTTTTAGTATAATACTTTTTATTCGCTTTTGCAACTATTTTCACTAATATTTTTGAGATTTTTTTGAATTGCTGTGAAATTTAAAATATATAATCTTTTTATATAATCTCATCTCTCACATCTCAATTCTCACTTCTCAAACAGCACACTCAAAAATACATAGAGAAAAAATAGGTTACCTTCTTTCATATATTTTTGTGGTTAAGCCCTCGATTTATTAGTATTGGTCAGCTGAGTACATTGCTGTACTTACACCTCCAACCTATCAACCACGTAGTCTACATGGAATCTTACTTGCTTACGCAATGAGATATCTTATCTTAGGGTGGGCTTCACACTTAGATGCTTTCAGCGTTTATCCCATCCATACTTAGCTACTCAG
>CALXVO010000078.1 GCA_944392065.1 uncultured Clostridia bacterium
TTTTGGTTAGAAATGCAAAAGAGATTAGGCGAAAATTTTAAATTTGTTTCAAAAGTAAAAATATTTGACTGGAGAATTAAATTAGGGTTTAGAGATTTAGACAACGAATATGATTTTGTTGTAAAGGCATATGAGAATGAGGAAACTAAGAATTTTGCTAAAAAGATTACCTTAGAAAGTGATGTTGCAATAATAGGCTCGACAACTGATGAATTGATTGAAGAAAGATTAAAACAGGATAAGGTAACTTTTCGATATAGAGCAAGAGTATTTATATTTCCAGAAGGATTTTTTAAAACAGTATTTAATAAAGAAAAATTGAAATTGTTTTATGATAGGCATATAAAATTTAGAAAAAATAAGAACTTATATATGCTATGTGCAAATGCCTATGGTGCTAAAGATTTTAATTTTTTAGGATTATACAAAAATAAAATATATAAATGGGGATATTTTCTGGAAACAAACAAGTATGACATAGATAAATTGATAGAACAAAAAGAAGAAAACAAGAAAGTAGAAATCATATGGGTCGCACGATTTATTAATTGGAAGCATCCAGAAGTAGTTGTAAAATTAGCTAAGAATTTGAAAAAATCAAATTTGAATTTTCATATTAGAATGTTAGGCACTGGTATATTGGAAACAGAAATAAGAAATAAGGTAAAAAAATTGAATTTAGATGATGTAATTGAGATTGTTGGACAAGTACCAAGTGATAAAGTTAAAAATTATATGGAAAAAGCAAATATATTTATAGGTACAAGTGGTAGCCAAGAAGGATGGGGAGCAGTAGTTAACGAATCTATGAATGCTGGATGCGCTATTGTTGCAAATAAGAAAATGGGTTCTGTACCATTTTTAATAAAAGATGACGAAAATGGACTTATATATACTTCATATAGAGAACTTGAAAATAAAGTAAGGCTATTAATAGATGATAAAGAGTTAAGAGAGAAACTAGGAAAAAATGCATATAAATATATAACAGAAAAATGGACAAGTAGCCTTGCAGCCAATAATTTAATAGAGTTATTTGATGCAATCATAAACGAGAAAGAGTATAAGGTGGTAGATGGACCAGCTAGCAAGGAAAGATAGAATAAGGGGAGAAGATTTAGATGAAAAAAAAGAGATTTAGTATTATTATACCTGCATATAATGTGTGCGAATATATTGATAAAGCAATTGATAGCGTGTTAGAACAAGACTTTAAAGATTATGAACTAATAATAGTAAATGATGCATCAACAGATGATACTGCTGAAAAAGTAAAAAAATATGAAGAAATATATGACAATATAAAGTTAATATCACACAAAGAAAATAAAGCTTCACGGCGGGGCTAGGAATACTGGATTAAATAATGCAAGTGGAGAATATGTGATTTTTCTAGATGCAGATGATTTTTTATTTGCAAATGATGTACTTAGTAAAATAGATAAGCTGATTGGAAGTCAAAATGTAGATATTGTATATTTGGGATTCAAAATAGGTGGTAATAGAAATGAATTTGTAATTCCAACAGAAGAGACATGCACAAAAGAATATAAAGCTGGCATTGATATTTATCCAAATGTATGGAGCAAATGCTGGAATTTAGAATTTTTAAATAAAAATAATATAAGGTTTGTAGAATATAGATATTATGAAGATGTACTATTTGTATATAGAGGAGTAATGAAATCCGAAAAATATCTAATAGCCGATTTTCCAGTTTATCATTATATTAGTGGTAGAAAAAATAGTATGACCACCACCTTAAATTTAAAAAATATATATGATACAGTAGACAATATAAGAGATATGATGCAAATAAAAAGTAAAGAAGATACAAAAGAAATAAATATGAGAATAAAAAGAGAAATAGATATGTGCAAAAAACGTTTAGAGGACATATATTATTCGATGTAATTTTATATTAAAATTAGAGAAATAGACTGATGATAAATACTAAGTTTTAAATAAAAAAGATAGGAGTTGAAGAGTTAGTACAATCTTCTTGGATACTATAGTGAAATAATCGTTGTATTGCTTTCGGTAGTTTATTTGCTTAGCTAAAACGTCGGTGCTTTCTTAACTTAATTTGTGCCTCGAGGAAGGGTATTAATGATGAGCATGTATATAATAATTGGACTGGGAAATCCAGAACCAGAATATGCCAATACAAGACATAATATGGGATTTGATGTAATTAATAAAATAGCAAAGAAATATGGAATAGAACTAAATAAGACAAAATTTAGTTCTATTTGTGGTACGGGAATAATAGAAGGAAAAAAGGTAATCTTAATAAAGCCACAAACTTTTATGAATAACAGTGGAGAAGCGGTTTCAGAATTTGTAAGATTTTATAAGGAACCATTAGAAAATGTAATGGTCGTTTATGATGATATGGATACGGATATTGGAAAAATAAGAGTAAGAGCAAAAGGTGGAGCGGGTTCACATAATGGCATGAAATCTATTGTAAAAGAACTTAATTCTGAAGATTTTCCACGCATTCGAGTTGGAATAGGAAAGCCAGCAAATGAGTTTGACAGAATAAATTATGTAATTGGAAGAATTCCAAATGAAGAATATATCGATTTACAAGTAGGCGAAGATAACGCGGCAGAAGCGGTAGTCTATTGGATTGAGCATGGGCTAGATAATACGATGAATAAGTATAATGTAAAATAGAAAATTTAAAACATACATTGTTTGCTAGAGAAATAAAGCCGTGGATAGTAAAAATCTATTTCGTGAAGAGAGAAGTGTAATATATAGAAAGGAAAAGATTAATAGAAATGCAGGAATTATTAATTGATGTTAAAGAAAATCAAAAAAATATATTATTATTGGAAAATGGTAATTTAATAGAAAGATACATAGAAGAGCAAGGTCAAGATAGATTGGAAGGAGATATCTATTTAGGAATTGTGAAAGATGTATTACCAGGTATGCAAGCAGCATTTGTAGATATTGGAAAGGAAAAAAATACGTTTATTCATATTCGAGATGTAATTCCAAAAGTGAGCGAAGAAACTGGGAACAAAAATGAGGATTTTGCTAATTATAATATTAAGGATTATTTAAAAGAAGGAAATCCAATTTTGGTTCAGGTAAAAAAGGATAGTACTAATAAAAAAGGTGCAAGAATATCTGCTCATTTAAGTATTCCAGGTAGATTTGTAGTTGTAATGCCAGGAGAAAAATTTATTACTATTTCACAAAAAATAGATGATGAGCAAGAAAGAAAAAGACTAAAAGAAATTATAAGTAAAAATATACAAGGAAGCCATGGAGCAATTGTAAGAACATCAGCAGTAGAAAAATCCGAAGAAGATATAGTACAAGATCTTATAAAAACAGTAGAAAAATATAATAATATAGAAAAAATATTTGAAGCAGAAGTGAAAAAAGGTAAAAATATAAAACCAAGACTTTTATATAAAAGTGAGAATATGGTACAAAGAATACTTACTGATTTGATGGATCAAGACTTAAGCAGGATTATAACAAATGATAAAGAAACGTATGATTCTATTAAAGAAAAATTAGAAAATGAGAATAAAAATATTAGAATAGATATGCAAGAAGATATTCTATCTATGTACAATCTAAAAAAACAATTAGAAGAATTAGAAAATAGAAAAATATGGCTAAAATGTGGAGGATTTATAACAATAGATAAAACAGAAGCTTTAACGGCTATAGACGTAAATTCAGGAAAATATACAGGAAGAAAAGATTTAGAACAAACTATATTTACTGTAAATAAGGAAGCCACCATAGAAATAGCAAAACAATTAAGACTAAGAGATATTGGCGGAATAATAATTATAGATTATATTGATATGAAAGATGAAGAAAATGAAAATAAAATAATAGAAATATTCAAAGAGCAATTAAAAAAAGATAGATCCAAAACACAAATCGTAGGATTTTCAAAATTAAATTTATTAGAAATGACACGTAAACATATGTGTAGCAATGATTAAAATTTGAGCAATTGGGGACGGGCTTGTTTTGCACAAACAAGCCCGTCCCCAATTGCTCACTTAAGCGTTACCTAAAATCAGTTTTAATTCCTCATGCCTTTTTACTTTTTGAGTTGTTGTTTTTATTAGAGGAACTTCTGTAACAATAATTTCTCTAATATATTTGTATGCTGGCATTTTATGATTTACGTTTTCTTTTATATCATTCCATATTGTTTTTTGCAAATCTTCTTTTTCAATATTTGGATACATTTCATTTATAACATCTTTGTTATACACAATTTTGGCACAAATTTTGTAATCTCCGTCTGCTTCTGGTCTACCAAATACCATGCACTCAGATACATATGGAAGTTTATTAATAAGAATTTCCAATTCTTCTGGAAATATATTTTTTCCATTTTTTAATACAATAACATCTTTTTTTCTACCAGTAATAAATAGAAATCCATCTTTATCAAAATAACCTAAGTCTCCAGTATAGAACCAACCATCTTTTAAAACATCAGCAGTTGCATCTGGATTATCTACATATTCAAGCATTACAGTAGGAGCTTTTACAGCAATTTCTCCAATTCCATCCTTATCCGGATGACCTATTTTTACATCAATTCCAGGCAAAGGAAAGCCTACTGAGCCACACCTTTTAAATTTATCATTTTCACCTGCAACTACAGGAGATGTTTCTGTTAATCCATAACCTTGAAGTAAATTAATGCCTAAATCCAGAAAGCCCTGTATGGCATCTCTACTCATTGCGGCACCACCTGCAATGAGTATTCTAAGTTTTCCACCTAGATTGTCTAACACTTCTTTAAATACTTTTCTACGAATATCAATACCAACTTTTAATAATCCATTACAAATCTTAGACATATTTTTAACAAGTTTTGTTTTACCCTTTTCTTCAATTCCCTTTTTTATTTTTTTGTACATAACTTCAAGCATTAAAGGGACACATACAAATCCTGTTACCTTAAACTCAGCTAAATTTTTCTGAACATATTTTATACCGTCACAAAAAGCCACTGTGATTCCAGAAAATGTTCCATATAGAAAAGTACATGTGGATTCAAAAGTATGATGCAATGGAAGGAAAGACAAAAAAGTATCTTCTTTCCTTATGTCGGTCATCTGAGCTAAAGCATAAATATCTTCACAAATGTTAGACTGAGATAATGCTACAGCTTTAGATATAGAAGTAGTACCAGATGTAAATAGCATTATGGACATTTTTCTATTATCTATTTCTACTAAATCATACTTGTTATCTCCATTGGTTAGGAGAGAATGACCTTTTTCAATTAAGCTGGAAAAACTTGTGAATTTATCTAGATTATCCATGCAAATATATGATGATATATTTGATTTTTTTTCTGTTGCTATTTTTGTAAATATATCGGCATATTGTTTATCAAAAATAACAGCTTCTGATTTACTTCTAATAATTAAATCTTCTATTTCGTTATCTGGTAGAGATTTGTCCAGAGGAACTACTATCATATTTGAAGTTGTAACAGCCAAATAACTTACGCACCATTCATATCTGTTGGGAGCAATAATAGCTATTCTTTTTTTGGATAGTCCCAAATTTAAAAGTGCAGTGCCAAGAGATTTTATATCATTAGCAAATTTTCCATATGTAATTTTTATATGCTCTGTTGAATTAGGAGTTTCTTTATATTCAAAGGCAATTTGGTCTGAATATAGAGTGGCATACCTATTTACTAAATCCCTAAAATCCTTCATTTTTACTGAATCGTATAATTTTCTTTTATACTTACTCATTTGTATCATTCCTTAACTATAATATTTAGGCTTTTTGTTTTATAAAAACAAGGGTAATGATCTGATAAATATCATATTTGCCTATGACCACATAAGAAATTCGTTTTATGGAATTTTCTGGA
>CALXVO010000079.1 GCA_944392065.1 uncultured Clostridia bacterium
ATATTTACAACTGTATTTAAAGAGCATACAAATTGGAAAGTAGATGAAGCACCATTTAGACGTATTCCATATAGAGAAGCAATGGAAAAATACGGCATAGATAAACCAGACTTACGTAACCCACTTATAATCCAAGATGCAACTAAATTATTTGAAAACACAGAATTTAATGCATTTAAAGGAAAAACAATAAAAATAATAGTAGTGCCAGATGGTGCAAAACAAGGAAGAAAATTCTTTGATAGCATGACAGATTTTGCTAAAGAAGAGGCTAGAGCAAATGGATTAGCATGGGTAAAAGTAGAGCCAGAAAATGGATATACAGGAGGTATTTCAAAATTCATAACAGACGAAGCAAAAGACATTTTGGCAAAAGAGTATGGAGTAAAAGAAAACTCTGCAATATTCTTTATAGCAGATGAATTAAAAACAGCACAAAAAATAGCAGGACAAGTTAGAATAGAACTTGGAAAAAGATTGGACTTAATAGAAAAAAATGTATATAGATTTTGCTTTATAACAGATTTCCCAATGTATGAATTATCTGATGAAGGAACAATAGACTTTAACCATAACCCATTTTCAATGCCACAAGGTGGAAAAGAAGCATTAGAAAATAAAAACCCATTAGAAATTTTAGCATATCAATATGATGTAGTATGTAATGGATACGAAATGACATCAGGAGCAGTTAGAAACCATGACCCAGAACTAATGGTTAAGGCATTTGAAATAGCAGGATATAGCGAAAAAGAGGTAGAAACAAAATTTGGAGCATTATATAATGCCTTCCAATATGGTACACCACCACATGCAGGAGCTGCAGCTGGTTTAGATAGAATGGTAATGCTTATAGCAGATTCAGATAATATAAGAGAAGTTATAGCATTTCCAAAGAACAAAAAGGCAAGAGATGTGCTCATGGGAGCACCAAGCAAGGTTACAGAAAAACAATTACGCGATGTTCATATAAAGGTGGATGCAGAAAAGGAATAATAGTAAAAATGAGAAAAAAAGTTTTATTAGGTATGAGTGGAGGAGTGGATAGCTCTGTATCAGCAATTCTATTACAAAAACAGGGATATGAAGTAATAGGAGCTACTATGCGATTATGGGAAAATGAGAATAATAGTGAAGATAATGTTACAAATGATGCAATTCGAGACGCAAAAAAAATATGCGAAAAATTAGGAATAGAGCATCATGTAATCGACTTAAGAGAAGAATTTAAAAAGCGAGTTATAGATAATTTTATATGCTCTTATCAATGTGCAAAAACGCCAAATCCATGTATAGAATGTAACAAATATATAAAGTTTAAAACCTTTTATAGAATTGCACAAGACTTAGAATGTGAATATATGGCAACTGGTCATTATGCTAGAATAGAATTTTCGGAAAAATATAACCAATATATACTCATGAAATCTAAGGAAGAAAAGAAAGACCAAACTTACTTTTTATATGGAATTGATAAAACAATTTTATCAAAAGTAATATTTCCACTTTCCGAATTTAAAAATAAAGAGGAAATTAGAAAAATAGCACAAGAAAATGGACTAGAAGTAGCTAACAAAAAGGATAGTCAAGAGGTATGTTTTATTCCAAATAATGATTATATAAGTTTTTTAAAAGAGCAAAATAAAAGGAATGATATATTAAAAAATAAAAAATCAAATTTAAATAATCAAGCAGAAGGTATCACAAAAAGATACATAAATGCTAAAGATACTACTCAAAATGCTGAGGGAAATATTATTTTAACAAGTGGAGAAATAGTAGGTAAACATACAGGTCTTATAAACTATACCATAGGACAAAGAAAAGGACTTGGAATATCGTATAAAGAACCTCTATATGTATTAAGATTAGACAAAGAAAAAAATCAAGTAATTGTAGGCATAGAGAAAGAACTATATAGTACAAAACTAACTGCAGATGAACTTAACTTTTTACTAAATATAGATTTTAGTAAAAAAATTGAAGTAAAAGCAAAGATTAGATATAGGGCAAAAGAAGCAGAAGCAACATTAGAAGTAAAAAACAATATTGCAAATGTGAACTTTAAAGAACCTCAAAGAGCAGTAACGCCAGGTCAATCAGTTGTATTTTATATAGATGATATAGTGCTTGGAGGAGGAAAAATATTATAGTGTTCAATCTTCTTTTAAACTTAAGCAAAAAATATATAATCTATTTTAAATTTAAAACAGGCATTGTTATGATTTTATGTAAAAGAAAAGTTACGAATTGAAAAATGATAAAACAAAAGCTGTTACAGGATAATGGTCTTATAGAGTTTGCTCCAAATCGCACTCGCTTTTACAAAGCTCGTTTGGTCGCTTAAGCGGTACTTCAAAAATTTTCGAAATATACATACTACTAAGACATAGTTGTAAAATTAAATTCTACACTGATTAGTAGCTATTTTTCAACTAAAAGCAAACATTTTTTCGCAAAACTATTGATTTATTTTTAAAATAATGATACAATATTTACATAATTTAACAGTGAGGTGATTATATGTTTGAAAATGAATCTGAAAAAGAAACACTTGAGGCATTAATTACACAAATAAATGAACTATTAAACGAAATAAAAAATGAACAAAAAAATATGAAAGAAACTATAGCTAATAACCATAAAGTAAATATGCAAAAGTTTTCTAAATTATTAGAATTTAACGAGATTTGCGACATGACTAATACTATATTCGAGAAGAGATTATTAAGCATAGAAAAATTACTTTATGATGTTTTTAAAAGCTAGTAAAAGATAGAATTTAGAAAATTCTATTTCTAAAAAGTTATTCGTAAATGTAATTAATTATGAATAACTTTTTTTTCTATACTAATATTGCTTTAAACAAACATTTAATATATAATACTCATATAAAAACAAAGGTGATATAAATGAAAAAAGGTTTTAAATTTTATATAGCCCTATGGGGAGCAAAAGTAGGAACAATCTTACTAAAGTTATTAAGAAGAAATGCTACATTTTTTCCAGGAAAATTTGCACTAAAAGTGTGCCCAGATTTTATTAAAAAAATAGACAAGCCTAAAACAATAATTGCAGTGACAGGAACTAATGGCAAGACTACTGTATGCAATATGATAGAAGATGTGCTAAAAGACAATAATCACGATTTTATTGACAATAAATATGGTTCAAATATAGATGCAGGTATAATAACTACATTAATTAATGGCTCTAATATTATGGGAAAGTCAAAAAAAGATTTAGCAGTTTTAGAAGTAGATGAAAGAAGTTCTCCTAAAATATATCCATATTTAACACCAACCTATTTAGTATGCAATAATTTATTTAGAGACTCCATGATGAGGAATGCACATACAGAATATATATCAAGCTTACTAACTAAATATATTCCAAAAGATACTATATTAATATTAAATGGTGACGACTTAATTGCAAGTAACTTGGCACCAGAAAATAAAAGAATTTATTTTGGAATAGATAAGCTAGATACAGATGGAGAAACCTGCGAAAATATAGCAAAGGATATTGTAGTATGCCCTAAGTGTAATACAAAACTAGAATATGATTATGTTAGGTATAACCATATAGGCAGAGCTCACTGCCCTAAATGTGATTTTAAATCACCCAAAATAGACTATTTAGTAACAAATCTGGATTTAAATAATAAAAAAATGATTTTACAAAATGAGGAAAAAGAAGAAGAGTATGACTTAATAAGTGACAATATTATAAATATATACAATATTCTTACAACAATAGTTGTGCTAAAACAAATGGGACTTTCTAGTAATCAAATAAATGAATCATTAAAAAAACAAAAAATAGTAGATACTAGATATAGTGAAGAAGTAGTAGATAATATAAAAATAATAACTCACCTATCAAAAGGTATGAATCCAATTGCTTGCTCTAGAGTATTTGACTATGTAAGAAAATATAAAGGAAATAAAGTAGTAATACTATTATTAGATGATTTACATGAAGCGGTAAACGGGAGTGAAAATATAGCATGGCAGTATGATACAGATTATGAGTTTTTAAATGATGAAAGTATTAAACAGATAATTATTGCAGGGGCAAGATATTTAGATGGATATGTTAGACTTTTAATTGCAGGTGTAGATAAAGAAAAAATAGTATATAAAAGGGATGAAATAGCTGCCATTGACTATTTAAAATTAGATGGAATTGATACAGTTTTTATTCTACATGATTTATATGCTATGGAATTAAAAGAGACTGCTAAGAAGAAAGTAGAGGTTATGGTAAGAAATAGAGGTTGAAAAATAATTGCATTTTGGCGCCAACAAATTCCATTTAAAACGCGGTTATATACAAAAAGTATGTGCCTATAAAATTTTTATTAGAGGGTAAATTCGCTCAAATGGAGGTTAAAATGAAAATAGAAATTTTATTTCCAGAATTATGTAATTTATTTGGAGATATGTATAATATGAAATACTTGAAAATGTGTTTACCAGAGGCCGAATTTGTAAATACAGCTTTAGATGAAGTACCAGTATTTACGAAAGAAAATGTAAATATGATTTATCTAGGACCAATGACAGAAAAAACTCAAGAAAAAGTTATTGAAAGACTATTACCATATAAAAGTAGAATAGAAGAACTTATAGAAAAAAATGTAGTATTTCTATTTACAGGAAATAGCATAGAAGTCCTAGGAAAATACATAGAAAATGAAGATGGCTCAAAGATAGAAGCAGTGGGAATATTTGATGTATATAGTAAAAGAGATATGATGCATAGGCATAATAGTTATTTAGTAGGAAAATATGAAGAAATTGAAATAGTTGGTTTTAAAAGCCAATTTACTATGATGTATGGAGATAATTCTGATTCGTATTTTGTAGAAGTAGAAAAGGGGATTGGAATAAATAAAGAAAGTAAATTAGAGGGAATACAAAAAAATAATTTTATTGGCACGTACTTATTGGGGCCATTGTTAATTCTAAATCCATTGTTTACCAAAAAAATAATTGGAAAAATGGGGGCAGAAGCCAAAGTAGCTTTAGAGGAAGAAACAATGTCTGCGTATGAAGCTCGATTAAAAGAATTGAAAAAGCTGTAGCACCTGCTAGGTTACTAGATAATGGTTTATATAAAATATTAGGTCCGCGCAGGGATGTTCTAATTAAAATTGGCGAACGAAGCAGGGAGCTCCGTCGGGACTTTAATAGAGACAATTTTAATTAGAACTCCCGTTGCAGGACATGCTTTTTTGAAAACCATTATCTAGTAACCATACTAGATATAAGTAAGAAAATACCTATTGAAAAATAAAGAAAAGTATGATATAAGTTATACAAAATTAATTAAGAAATAACAAAATAAAACGTATTTAATAAAAATTACTAAGAATGAAGGTTTAAAGTGAAAAACATAAAAGAGTATAATTTAGATGAATTGCAAGATGAACTTGCCATTTTAGGAGAGAAAAAATATAGGGCAGAACAAATATTTAAATGGCTCTATGTTGATAAAGTAAAAGAGTTTGATGAGATGACCAACTTATCAATAGAATTAAGAAAAAAACTAAAACAAGAATATACAATGTGTAATTTTAAAATCCTAAAAAAACAAGAGTCATCTGATGGAACAAAGAAATATTTATTTGATGTATTAGATGGAAATGCTATAGAAACCGTACTTATGGAATATCATCATGGAAAAACAATATGTGT
>CALXVO010000080.1 GCA_944392065.1 uncultured Clostridia bacterium
CTTACAAAGTGTTTAACGAACTTTAGTGAGTTAATACACTTTGTGCGATGTTGGGGGCCGGAAACATAAAATTAAAACATACATTGCTCCGACATTTTAGAATAGTCTGTCAGTAACACGCAAAGCATAAATTTCGCATATTATATTGAAAAACCTGCAAAAAAAGTATATAATATTGTATGATTTAATTAGTTTTAAAACATAATATATTCGAATGGGGGCAAAATGAAATGGCAAATATAGAGGAATTAAAACAGTATAAGCGTATTCATTTAATTGGTATTGGTGGAGTAAGTATGAGTGGAATTGCAGAGATTCTACATTATTGGGGATTTGTTGTTACTGGCTCCGATTCTTCTAGCTCCGAAACGACTGACAAATTAATAAAAAACCATATTCCGGTTACGATCGGGCATGATTTACCTAACTTGGAAAGGGCTAATCTTGTTGTTTACAGTGCCGCAATTAAAAAGGACGATGTTGAATTAGTAAGAGCAAAAGAATTAAACATTCCAATTATTGAAAGAGGTACTTTTTTAGGTATGCTCACAAAAGCATTTAAGAATACTATTTGTATCTCTGGTACACATGGAAAAACTACCACTACCTCTATGGTTTCTTTATGCTTCTTAGAAGCCTGCAAAGACCCTTCCATACAAGTTGGTGCTTATTTAAAACAATTAGATGGAAATTATAGAGTTGGAAACAGCGAATATTTTATTATAGAAGCTTGTGAATATGTAGAAAGTTATTTAAAGCTATTTCCTAGAACAGAGGTTATTTTAAATATCGATAATGATCATCTAGATTATTTTGGAACATTAGAAAATATTGTAAAGTCATTTGGAAACTATGTAAAACTTCTTCCAGAAAATGGGCTTTTAGTTATCAATTGGGATGACCCAAACTGTAAATTAATTACTAGAAACACACTTGCAAAAGTCTTAACTTATGGCATTGAAAACGAAAACGCCAATTTTGTGGCTAGAAATATAACATTTAACAGAAATGGATTCCCTACTTTTGATGTATATTACAATAATAATTTCTATAAGACAATAAGTCTTTCTATTCCTGGAAGACATAATGTAATGAATGCCTTAGCTTGTATTGCAGTATGCCATGAATATGGAATAGAAAAAGAAGATATGAAAAATGCATTGCACAAATATACTGGCGCTCATAGAAGGTTTGAGTATAAAGGTAGCTTCAATAATGTTAATGTATATGATGATTACGGTCATCATCCTACTGAAATATTAGCAACCGCAAATGCCCTAAAGCAAAAAAAATATAATAAGTCTTGGGTTATTTTCCAACCCCATACTTATAGTAGAACGAAAAACTTATTAGATGATTTTGCTAATGTATTAACCAATTTTGATAATATTATTGTTACAGATATCTATGCAGCAAGGGAAAACAATGCGTACAATATTTCTTCAAAAGATTTAGTAGATAAAATAAAATTATTAGGACATGATGCTGTTTACATATCTGATTTTAATGAAATCGCAACCTATGTAAAAGAACATGCACAATCTGGTGACATCGTTCTTACATTAGGTGCTGGAACTGTTACCAATATTGGTCCTATGCTAGTGGATTAAAATTAATAAAATATTAATTTACTTTTGAATCTTCTATGGTATAATACTATTTAAGAGGTGATGCCTTTGAAAATAGTAAGAAATATACTAATCACTATTCTAGTAATTGTTTTAATAACAGGAATTATTCTTTTTATTTATGGTGACAATATGTATAAAAAAGCATTAGATGGTTCCTCTTTAGAAGAAGTAGTAGTAGAAATACAAGCAGACCCTAGTTATGTATCTTATGAGGATTTACCGCAAAACTATATTAATGCTGTAATTTCAGTAGAAGACCATCGATTTAGAGAACATGGTGCTATTGATTTTATCGCAATTGGAAGAGCAATCTATGTTAATGTTACTAATTTTGCATTACTTGAAGGTGGAAGTACGATAACACAACAAGTTGCCAAAAATATTTTTTACATAACAGAAGAAAATCCTATTACCAGAAAAGCTGCTGAAATGATAACAGCATTTGATTTAGAGAATACTTATACTAAAAACGATATTTTAGAATTATATGCAAATACAATCTATTTTGGTGATGGATATTATGGAATTGAAGAAGCATGTCAAGGTTACTTAGGCAAAAGTGCTACAGAGATGACTTTAGCAGATTGTACTATGATGGCAGGAGTTCCTAATGCACCAAGTGTATATGCTCCTACCGCAAATCCAGATTTAACAAGAAATCGTCAAGAAAAAGTAATTTCTACCATGGTAGAAAATGGCTATTTATCTGAAACAGACTCACAGCAATTGTTAAATAGTTTAGATACGTACTATAATCAATTTTAATTTGTTCAAAATCGCCAAAAGATTTATTAGTTTTTATTCAATAAAAGCTAATAAATCTTTTGGCAATTTTTAAATAGTATTTTATACTTTACACAAATTCCTCCCAAACTAAGTTAGCTAAGTCCAAACCTTTATTAGTTAATTTAATAATATCTCCATCAATTTCAATCAATTCTTCTTCTACCAATTTTTCAAGTTCTTTTCGATAGCTAAGGATAGGATTCTCTCCAAATTTAGATTTAAAATTTTGTATGGATATTCCTTCTATTTTTCTTAATCCCAACAACATAAACTCTTTCATTTTGCTCTCTTTATCTTGTTTTTCATGAAATACAAAATTTTCATTTTCTTCATTCGAGACAAAATTAGCTATATATTTTTCTATATTGTCGATATTGGAATATCTAACATTATTAGTATAAGAATGTGCTGCCACACCAAAACCAATATACTCTTCTTGATTCCAACAAGATAAATTATGTTTTGATTCAAATCCTTTTTTTGCAAAGTTCGATATCTCGTAATGGATATATCCTGCTTTTTCTAATTTTCGTTTAGTTAGCCAATACATCTTTCTTTCCATTTCATCTTCTGGAAGAATTATTTTATTTTCATTTAATTTCTCATAAAAAGGTGTACTTTCTTCTATTATTAATGAATACACAGAAATATGCTCTGGATTTAGTTCTATTATTCTATCTAAACTTTCTTCTAAATCCGTTATTGTTTGTCTTGGAAGCCCTAACATTAAATCCACATTAATATTCTTAAAACCAGCATAACGTGCTAATTGGTATGTAGTTAAAAAATCTTCATAAGAATGGATTCTTCCAAGTATTTCTAGTAAAGCATTATGCGTTTCTTGTAATCCTATACTTAATCTATTAATACCACTTTTTTTGTATGTAATAAGTTTTTCTTCACTAACCGTTCCTGGATTTACTTCTATCGTAGCTTCTACATCCTCTGCTATTAAATAGTTTTCTTTTATGCAATTCATTATCTGCAAAATGTGTTTACTTTCTATAACAGAAGGCGTTCCGCCTCCAATATAAATTGTTTTTACAACAGCTAAATCATCACGTCCGTTCTCATAATCGTGTCGATTTCCTTCTCCCACTTCCTTTATTTCATATTTTAGCCATTTCACATATTCATCTATTAAATTCTCTTTTCCTGCATACGATTTAAAATCACAATATTCACATTTTTTTTTGCAGAATGGTATATGTATATATAATCCAACATTTTTCTGATTCATTTATTACTCCTTTTTCTTATAACGACAAATTAATTAAAGTCTTAAGCCTATAATTCACTCCCGATTTTCCAATTGGTTCTTTTAGCATCTTGCCTAATTCTGTAAGGGATGCTTCTGGGTTTTCCACTCGTAAATTTGCTAATTCTTTTAAATTATCTGGCAAATCATTAAATTTTCCATTTTGTTTCAACCTATTAATTGCATTTATTTGTTTTACTGCTGCACCTACAGTTTTGGCTAAATTTGCTGTCTCACAATTCACAATACGATTCACATTATTTCGCATGTCCCTATATACTCTAATTTCTTCAAACTTCAATACTGAAGAACTTGCACCTATAAATGCTAAAAATTTAGAAATCTCTTCCCCATCTTTTGAATAAATGGAACATTTATTCTCAGAGTTTAATATTTTAAAATTAATATCATAACTATTTAGAATTTCTATAATATTTTCTGCATTTTCTCTTGTTTTTAATATAGCTTCAATATGATACTTATTGTTTGGATTATTAATAGATCCACCACCTAAAAAAATACCTCTTATATATGCTTTTTGCTCTGCTTCCTCTTTAGTTAAATTATATTCTTTATATATTTCATTTATCTTTTTACTCTCATCTCTTGATATTGTTATATTAAAATTTTTTCCTGAAATATCAATATTATATTTGAATACATTTAGATTCTTTAACAATTTACTAAATCGGTTTATATTATATTCACTTTCAGTAGAAAATTTTATACAACCTCTCTCTGTTGATACATTTATGGTGCATAAATACCCATACATTTCCGCTTTAACACACTCTTTATTAGCAAGGTTACTTAGTTTACTTAACTCTTCTTTAACATCTGATGAAAATGACACTACTTTCACTTCCTTATCTTACTTGTTTTGCTTATTTTATTTTCTAATTCATCTTAACCGTTTTACTTGCCTTACTTCCTCTTCTATTCCTTATTTACTCTGCATTTTACTACTCTATCATTTAAATTTAAATCTTTTATACATTCAATATCCACATATTTATTACATTGTTTAAATAATTGTATTACCTCCTGTTTTTGATTATATCCAATCTCAAGCAAAACAAGCCCATTATTTTTTATATGTTGGTATGCTTCTTTGGCAATAATTCGATAAAAATTTAGCCCATCTTCTCCCCCATCCAATGCAATGTGAGGCTCCCTTTGTACTTCTTGCGATAAACCTAAAATGGTCTCTGTTTCTATATATGGTGGGTTAGAAACAATAATATCAAAATTATCCTCCTTAATATTTTCAAACATATTTGATAAAATAAAATTTATTATAGAATTATTATCTTTTGCATTTTTCTTTGCTATTTCTATTGCTTTTTGACTTATATCACTTGCATAAATTTCTAAGTTAATCTCGTTATTTTTTACTCTATCTTTTAAACATTGACTAATAGCAATTGCTATAGCTCCACTTCCAGTACATAAATCTAATATTTTTATATTAGTTCTATCCAATTCATTATATAATTCACTTATTCTTTCTAATGCCTCTTCTACTAAAATTTCTGTATCTGGTTGTGGTATTAAAACATTATCATCTACATAAAAATTAAGCCTCATAAATTCTTGTCTTTTTGTTATATATTGCACAGGCTTACCATGTATAACATCTGTAATATATTCCCAAAATTTTTCTTCTACATCTTTCTTTACTCCAGCTTTATCATTTATTATAAGCTCCACTTTATTCATGCCTAAAGCATATTGTAATAATAAACCTGTTTTTATATCCGCTTCATCTACATTATTTTCTACTAACTTATCTTTTCCTAACTTTTTTAATTCTCGTATTGTCAAAATATTACCCCTTTTTATATACAATAAAACCCCACATTAGCCGTAAGATGAATGAAATTTTAAGAGCCTGCTTTCACAGGTGGGTGTCTTGTTGAATGCTCCTGGGTTTCTTACATAAATGCAAGCCTACACGCCACATCCAAAGGCGGACTCCCTTTAATCTATTGTTGGTTCTAAA
>CALXVO010000081.1 GCA_944392065.1 uncultured Clostridia bacterium
TAGCGACCTTAAAAAATAAAATTTTTTAAGGCCACTCGTTTGCTCCAAATCGCACTCGCTTTTACAAAGCTCGTTTGATCGCTGCGCAGTACTTCAAAAATTTTCTAAATATACATACTACTAAGACATAGTTGTAAAATTAAATTCTACGCTGAACAGTAACATTAATGGAGATACTTGGAAACAAAATAATGCAGGATAGCTTGAAAATTATGTAAAACTATGGTAAAATATGTGTAGGAAAATTCCGAAAATCTTTCTAAGAATAGTACTATGGAGGTATGTACTACTAGACAACATTTTAATCTTTACAACATTTTGCTATTGCAAAAAGAAAGGAGCCGAAAAAAGTGGCTGTTCAAAAAGGGTTACTTATACATTGGTGGCATTACTATGGAAGATTAATCTACACCTTAGCAGAACTGGAAGAGTTCGAAAAAATCATTGATGATTATGGTGTAGATAAAGTGCTGGATGCTGCTGTAGCCTCTTATATTTGCAGAGATGGTTCACCTACCATTATCTTGATGAGCATTCGTAAAGGTGCCATTAAAGAGTTGTTCGAATCTTTGCCGGACGTTTCTAAAATGGGAGACGAAGAACAAAAACAATACCAAAAAGTGCGGGAAGCATTTATTCGGGCAATATCGCAAACAGCATAAGATAACCAAGTTACAGGTAGTGAGTAATAAAAAACTTGCTACCTCTTTTTTGTGTAATGAAAATAATGTCAAGAGCATGTGAACTCACTATCGTTATTACAAGGAAAATCATTATTTAGGTTATATTTACGATAAATGTCCTAATTTTTCTATTAGACAAGCTAGACAACACATTGAAGATTTAGAAGTTTTAGGAGCAGAGATTGATGAAGATATTATAGAAGATTTAAAATCAACACTAGAGTTTGGAACAGGATTGGGAATAGCTGCACCTCAAATAGGTGTAAATAAGAAAATTATTGTAGTAGGAGCTAAAAAAGAAAATATAAAATATAATGATGCAGAAGAAATACCAATAACTGCAATGATATTATTCTGCAATTTTTTTGTACACACTTTTCCATAAAATATAAAAAAAGAGCTTCTAAAATGTAGCCTAATGTGATATAATATAATGCATTGTGTAAAGAGATAAAGAGAAAGGAATGCAAAAAAATGACGAATTTGTTAATAAAACTATTTATAAAAAATAAAGATGATGTTCAAAATCAAGAAGTAAGAGGAAAATATGCAATGCTATCTAGTATAACTGGAATAGTGGTTAATATTTTACTTTCTGTATTTAAATTAATTATTGGAGTAATAGCAAATTCTATGTCTATTATATCTGATGCACTTAATAATGTTACAGACGCAGGGTCTTCTGTGGTAACCATGATTGGATTTAAAATGTCGCAAAAAAAAGTTGATAGTGACCATCCATGGGGGCATGGAAGAATGGAATATGTAACAGGATTTTTTGTTGACATATTAATTATTTTAGTAGGATTTGAATTGCTTCAAAGTTCGATAGAAAAAATACTGCATCCAGAATTACCAAGCATAAGCAATATAACATTAGTTTTATTAGCAGTTGCTATACTTGCTAAATTGTGGTTATTTGTATTCTATAGAAAGATTGCCAAAAAAATTGATTCAGCAGCAATAAAAGGAACCGCTTATGATAGTATTTCCGATTCTATTTCTACACTAGCTGTGTTTATTTCGGCATTGATAGCACGTTTTGCAGGAATTACTATTGATGGCTATGTTAGTTTATTGGTATCTGTCTTTATCTTAGTTACAGGCTGTAAAGCCATTAAAGAAATTATTGATTTATTATTAGGGCAAAAACCAGATCCAGAGTTTGTAAAGGAAATAGAAGAATTTGCAAGTAAGTATGAAACGATTCAAGGAATACACGATATTATGGTGCATGACTATGGACCAGGAAGAAAAATCGTGTCTTTCCATGCAGAAATACCAGCAAATTCCAATATTCTAAAAGCACATGATATTATTGATCAAATGGAACAAGATATTTTTGAAAAGTTCCATTGTATCACAACAATACATATGGATCCTATTGTCGTAGATGATGAAGAAATAAATGAAATGAAACAATATACAGAAGCGATTGTAAAAGAAATTAATGAAAAATTTTCTATTCATGATTTTAGAATGACAGATGGAGGAGAAAGAATAAATCTGATATTTGACTTAGTAATCCCAACGGACGAAAAAATCGATGTAGCCAAAGTGGTTTCTGAAATTAGACAAGAAATTCATAAAAAGAATGAAAAATATTATGCAGTAATTAAGGCAGAACATTCTTATGTATAGTTTTTCCTAAAAGGGGACAGTCCCCAATTAGGAAAAAACGGAAAAAAGGGACAGACATTGATTGAATATAATATCAAGCCTGTCCCTATTTAGGAAAATTCAGACAAAAAAGCCTGTCCCCAATTAGGAAAGGAGAAGAAAATGCAGAAACAACAATACATAACCATAAAAGACCAAAAGATACCAATTGTGATAAAAACTTATAAGACTTCAAGGCATTTAAAAATGTATTTTAAAGCTAATATCTTGTATGTGAGTAAGCCAAGATATGTGAGTATAAAGAATGCTTTGGCTTTTGTGGAAGAAAATAAAGAAGAAATATATAGAATGTTCTTAAAAATTAATTTAAATGAGAGTTCAAAAACAAAGTGTTGGAATACTGGTGAAACATTTCCTTTAAAAGGTAAAGAATATACAATAAACGTTGAAGAAGTAGATACAGATAGAATTACCTTGCAGATAAATGATATAAAAAAAGAGCTATTTATTGCATGTCCTAAAAATATAAAAGGAGAAACCAAAAAATATAATATAGATAAAGCAATAAAGAAACTTCTGAAATCTAACACGGAGATTTTTTTGGAAAGGAAAGTTCCATACTGGAGTAAAATAACAAGTATTTCATATAGACAATTTAAAGTAAATGATGCTACTAGTAAGTTCGGAAGTTGTACACCAAGTACAAAAGTTATGCACTTTTCTGCAAGGCTTATTATGCTTCCAGAAGATAAAGTGGATGCAGTTATAGTACATGAACTATGTCATATAATACATCCAAACCATAGTAAAGACTTTTATAATTTAGTAAGAAAGTACATACCAAACTATGATGAAATTAATAAATGGCTTAAGGTAAATGGGAAAATGATATTGTTTTAGGCTACCTTGGATCGTCCGAGAGAAGCGAGCGACATGTATTTTGCCCTTAATCCAGAGACTAGCCTGGCGAAATGCTTTTCTTATTGTATAGGAAAAATCGAATTTTTATTTGTTATTTCAGTATTTTAAACGATTTTTTCTATACAACAAGGTTAATTTTCCTTGGGCTGTGCATATTCGCGAAGCAAAACGCTACAAAAGGCGAAGCCACTTTTCTTATAAAAACATACCGTAAATTCCATTTGACAACAAAAACATACCCGTAAATTTTATTTGAAATGCAACAAAAATATAAAGGAAATTTTTATAAAAAGTATTGACAATGATAAATAAAAGGCTTATAATATTAATTGTTCCGCAAATAAAGAAACGCAGGTGTAGTTCAATGGTAGAATTCCAGCCTTCCAAGCTGGCTATGCGGGTTCGATTCCCGCTACCTGCTCCAAAGCAGTAAAACCTCAGTAAAATAGACTGAGGTTATTTTTATGGGTAAAAATTTTTTTGAGGACAGTAACTGATATTGATATATTTAGACATTGAATAATTTTGAATACGGATAAAGTCGTCAAGTGAAAAGTTAAATGCAATACAGATAAAGTAACACAAATAATCAAATTTATACTTTACGGATTTAAATAAAAATGCTATACTAATACTATATTAATGCGGGTATAATTTAGTGGTAGAATGTCATGCTTCCGACCTGATCGCGCGAGTTCGATTCTCGCTACCCGCTCCAATGACGTATCTGTTCGAACTAATAGAACAGAGTTGATACAAAATCAATCAGAAAATAAAACTGGTTGATTTTTTTGTTGTCTATAAACAATATAAAAATCATCCAAATGAAAGGATGGTGCAAATAAATGAAGATAATTAAGCAAGAATTACAATTTGAAGAAAGTCTAAAGCAAAGGCTTGAATTTATATGTGAGTTTTCTAAAGTTACCCCCACTTTTATCAATGGTAGTATAAGAAAAATTGAAAAAACTAATCTCACATATATTGAACCGCATAGAGTAATAATTAAAAATATTACATTCTTAGTTTTTAATTATTCAAATGATGTGTATATTTCTAATTTATATAAAAAGATTAAATTATCTGAATTAGAAAAATATATAAAAAACATATAAATACCAGTATTTGACATTTCTTAAAATTGTGGTATAATGTCTTATGTAAACATTTTAGTTTATGGAGATGATTTTATGATTTTGAAAAAATTGCATTTTAAAATAAAAATTTTACAGAGATGTCATTAGTATTAATTTGTACTTTTGATGTCTTTTTTGTTAGATAGGAGGTTTAAAATTGAACGAAGAAAAGAAAAAATGTGGGCTATATATGAGAGTGTCAACTGAAGACCAAGCTCGTGAAGGATTTAGCCTTCCAGAGCAAAAAGAAAGATTAGAATCTTTTTGTAAATTTAAAGGTTATGAGATAATAGATTATTATGAAGATGCTGGAATAAGTGCTAAAACTGGTAATCATAGACCAGAATTTGAAAGATTAAAAAATGATATAAAAGCGAAAAAAGTAAATACGATAGTTGCCTTGAAACTAGATAGAATAACTAGAAGTATTTATGATTGGGAAAATTTAATGACATTTTTAGATGAAAATGATGCGTACTTAGATTGTGTTAATGATGAGATAAATACAACAAGTGCAAATGGTAAAATGATTTCAAGACTTCTAATGAGTGTAAGTCAAAATGAAATTGAAAGAACAAGTGAAAGAACTAAAATAGGTATGGCAGGAGCAATAAAACAAGGACATATTCCTCATGTTGCTCCACTTGGATATAAACACGAAAATAAAAAATTGGTAATTGATTATACAACAAAAGATATAGTTATTAGAATATTTGACTTGTATTATAATGGTATGTCCTATAAGAAAATTAGTAATCTGCTTAACAAAGAAAAAGTATTAGGAAAAGATAATTGGCGTGATTCAACAATTGTTGGCATTATTGAAAATGAAATATATAAAGGTGATTTTGTTCACGGTAAAAATACAAAACATCCTACTTACTACGAAGATGTTGTTGAACCTATAATTTCTAAAGAAATGTGGGAAGATTGCCAAGTACAGAAAAAGAAAAATTCAAGAAGTTATCAAAGAACACTCACATACTTATATTTGCAAAAATTGAAATGTCCTAAATGTGGCAGAATATTAGGTGGAAAAGCTACTACAAAGAAAAATGGTAATACCTATTTTTATTATTATTGTAACGACTGTAAAATTCAATTTAAAGAAAAAGTTATAAATGATTACTTTAGTCAATTTATAGATGAATTAACAGAATATGACTCTGTTGTAAAT
>CALXVO010000082.1 GCA_944392065.1 uncultured Clostridia bacterium
TAATAAAATTGTTCTATACATTTAATAATTTTATCACTTAATAAATATATCACTTAAAGTAAACTTCAAGTCAATACTCTTTTTATATTTTATCACATTTTTTTATATGAAGTAATTTTTATTTTTTGTGCTTATTTTATATTCTTTACTCTCAAAGCCCTCAATGCATTAAGTATAGCAATAATAGAAACTCCTACATCTGCAAATACTGCTTGCCACATACTCGATAATCCTACAGCAGTTAATACCAAAACTAAAATTTTAATAGCTATTGCAAATATAATATTTTCTCTTACTATCCTCATTGTCTTTTTTGACAATTTTATTGCACTTATTATTTTTGATGGTTGGTCTGTCATAATTACTATATCAGCTGCTTCTATAGCGCTGTCTGCTCCAAGCCCCCCCATTGCTATTCCTATATCTGCCATAGCAAGTACAGGTGCATCATTAATTCCATCTCCTACAAATACTAGCTTGCCCTTTGGTGATTTTGTTTTTAATAGCTCTTCTACTTTTTCTACTTTTCCATCTGGCAATAATTCTGCATAAACTTTGTCTATTCCTAATTCTTTAGCAACTGCTTCTCCTATATTTTTTCTATCTCCTGTTAGCATTACAGTTTCTTTTATATTATTTTTTCTTAGCTCTTCTATTGTTCTTTTTGCATCTTCTTTTATTTTATCTGCAATTACGATATGTCCAACATATTTTCCATCTATTGCAACATATACAACACTTCCAACATGTGTGCATTTTGTATATTCAATACCTTTTTCATTCATTAATTTTTCATTTCCTGCAAGTACAGCTTGATTACCTATTTTTGCTTCAATTCCCTTTCCAGAAATTTCTTGCGAATCTATGATTTCTTTTTCGTCAATTTCTTTGTTATATGCCTTTTTTATGGATTTTGAAATTGGATGATTAGAATAATATTCTGCATATGCTGCTACTTTTAATAACTCCTCTTTGCTAATTCCAATTGGTTCAACATTTTGTACTTCAAAAACTCCTTCTGTTAATGTACCAGTTTTATCAAATACCATTATTTCTGCATTTGATAATGCTTCTAAATAATTACTACCTTTTACAAGTACCCCCATTTTAGAAGCTCCACCAATACCTCCAAAGAAACTTAGTGGTATTGAAATAACTAATGCACATGGACAAGATACAACTAAGAATGATAATGCTCTATATAACCAGTCTTGGAAATTGGCTCCTTCTATCATTAGTGGTGGCACAATGGCAAGTATTATTGCGATAATCACTACAATTGGTGTATAGTATGCAGCAAATTTAGTAATAAAATTTTCTGATTTTGCTTTTTTACTACTTGCATTTTCAACTAAATCTAATATTTTGCTTACTGTTGATTCTCCAAATTCCTTAGTTACCTCTACCTTGATAACACCATTTAAGTTGATGCATCCGCTAAGTACTTGCTCTCCTTCTGCTACTTCTCTTGGTACTGATTCTCCTGTTAAGGCCTTTGTATCTAATGTAGTTTTTCCATCAATAACTATTCCATCTAGTGGAACTTTTTCCCCAGTTTTTATAATTATAGTATCTCCTATTTTTACTTCTTCTGGACTAACTTTTTCTTCTTTTCCATCTCTAACAACATTAGCATAATCTGGTCTAATATCCATTAAACTAGCAATAGATTTTCTAGATTTATCTACTGCATAGTCTTGGAATAATTCTCCTATTTGATAAAATAGCATTACGGCTACTGCCTCTGGAAATTCACTAATCGCAAATGCTCCTAAAGTTGCTACTGCCATTAAGAAATTTTCATCAAAGACTTTCCCTCTGAAAATGTTTCTTACTGCTTTTCTTAAAATTTCAAACCCTACAATAAGATAGCTGACAATAAATATACTGTTATTTATCCATTCATTTTGAAATTTTACAAGCATTGCAAATAAGAATAGTACAAAAGCAATTATTATTTTAATTCCATCTTTTTTCATAAAATTTGAATTCCTTTCCAATCCTTTATTTTTTATGTTCAATATGCTCAATACCTACTTCAAATACCTCTTTTACATGTTCATCATCAAGCATATAATATACTTCTTTTCCATCTCTTCTGCATTTTACAATTCCCATTCTTCTTAGTGTTCCTAATTGATGTGAAATAGAAGATTTACTCATTCCTAATACATTTGCTATATCGCATACACACATTTCATTTTCATCTAATGCAAATAAAATTTTTGTTCTTGTAGTATCACCAATAATTTTAAAAAATTCTGCTAATTTATTAAATACATCTTGTTCTGGCATTTTTGCTAGTGTTCTATTTACTACATCTTCATGGATTATATTGCAGTCACATATAAATTCATTTTTTGACATCTGCACTTTCCTCCTTTTAGATTTATTAATAATTACATTTCAGTTGAGCATTTATTCAACTTTACTATATTATAGTTGAATGTTTATTCAATTGTCAATAGTTTTTTAAAAAAATATGAGACTATGTTTTCACATAGCCTCTTTTTAAAACAACTTATCTTTATATATTTCTGCTTGTTCTAGCATATGCCCGATATTGCCTTCTCCTGCAAACTTATTCATATCAAAAAAATTTTCTTTTCTATCCATCCAATACAATTTATTTACTTCTTCTACTAAATTCACATCTTTATTTAATTTTCCTGCATAAACTTCTAGTTCCATATCAGACATTTTATATTCAAAATTCATAATATTTGTTAAAGTAATATCTTTATTTGTAATTCCTGTTTCTTCTTGTAGCTCTCTATATGCTGCATGTAATTCATCTTCATTTTGTTCTACTTTTCCACCAACTAAATTGAATTTTCCTTTGTATGGCTCTTTCTCTCTTTTGCACATAAGTATTTTATCTTCATCTTTGTTATATACTAAAATTAAATTTAATTTCTTCATATCTTTCCTCCATTCCTATCCCCAATAATTAAATTCTGTTCGTATAACTACATCATTTTTATCTAAATAAATATAGTAATAATACCAATCCATAAATCCATTTCTTACAGAATATCCAATTGCATAATCTGTAACTAACATTTCAAGTTCTACATCTTCTTGCCCTAAAATAGTCTGTACTTCTTCTTTCGTCATTCCAACTAAATCATATGTACCTTTTAAATCGTCAATCATTAAATATCTAAAACTATTCCAATTTTCATTACTCCACTTTTCTGTTGAAAATGTTTTGAAATATTGTCTTATACCAAATGTCATGATAACTAAAATAATCAAATAAATAATTACAGAAAACATACTATATATAATAGATTTATAAAATTTCTTTTTATACTTAAATTTTATTATAACTGGCATTGCTAAAATAACTATTGGTAAAACAATATAGCAGATAAAGAATAATATTTTAGAAAAGCCACTTATGGTTCCTCCTATGAATTCAAAAAGCATCAAGAATGAAAAAATCTTTGAAAGCACGTAATAATATAATATTCCTAAAACTACTCCTAATATTTTATCTTTTTCCATAAATTTCCCCATTTATTTTTAATATTTTTTCGTATTGTATCATAAAAGCAGGTTATTTACAACTAATAACCTGCTTTCTCTCTAATTTAATTTACTATGCCATTGTTTCCAAATTTGCTTGTCTTTTTATTTTGCCTGTTGTTGTTTTAATTAGTGGCTCTTCTGAAATTATCATTCCTCTAATTGCTTTATATTTTGGCATTATGCTATTTATATCTTTTATTTTATCTGATAAAACTTTACGTATTTCTTCGTCTGTTTCTGCTTTATATGCTTCTTTCATAATTTCTCTATCAAATATAATTTTTACATTTATTTTGATATCTTCTTTATCTTCAGATTGTTGTTTTCCAAATATGAAACATTCTTTTACTCCTTCTATTTTGTTTACTAGATTCTCCATTTCTTCTGGGAATATATTTTTACCATTCTTTAAAACAATAACACTTTTCTTTCTTCCACAAATAAATATGTATCCATCTTCGTCTATTTTTGCCAAATCACCTGTGGCAAACCATCCATCATTTAATACTTCTTTTGTTGCCTCCTCATCGCCATAGTATCCAAGCATGATGTTTGGTCCTTTTACAACAAGCTCTCCCATACCTTCTTCATTTGCATCTTCTATTTTTGCTTGTATATGTGGAAGTGGCTTTCCTATTGAACCTACTCTAAAGTTTTCATCTGTTTCAACACCTATAACTGGGGATGTTTCTGTTAGCCCATATCCTTGGCATAAATTAATACCCCAGTCTCTAAATGCATTTTCTACTTCTGGATCTAGTGCTGCTGCTCCACTAACAAATAATCGTACACACCCTCCAAATAAATTATGAATATCTTTGAATATTTCTTTCTTTTCTGCCATTGTTTTATTTCTGTTTTCTTGCATTAATTTTTTAACAGCCTCTAATTTTCCTTCTTTTTCAAGACCTTTTAAGATTGTTTTATACATACTTTCATAAATAGCAGGAACAAAGGAAGCAAATGTTATTTTGTATTCATTTAAGTTTTCTGTAATATGTCTAATTCCTTCACAGAATGATCTTTCAGCTCCTATGTATAAAGAATATAGCATTCCTACTGTACATTCAAATACATGGTGTAATGGTAAGAATGACAATATTCTGTCACTTGAATTAATATCTAGTACAGTTGCAAAATCCATTAAATTAGACACTAGATTTCTATGACATAAAGCTACTACTTTTGATTTTGATGTTGTACCTGAAGTGAATAACATAATATTCATTGCTTCAGGATCTATTTTGCTATCCAAAAATTCTCTGTTTCCTTCTTCTACTAATTTTTTACCAACTTCTATTAATTCTTTTTGTGAATATATTCCTTCTATGTTAGAATCTAAATCCATTGATATTAAATGTTTTAATTTGTTTTTTTCACTATATTTTATTTTTTCAATAATTTCTTCATATTTTTGAGAATAAAATATTGCTTCTACTTCTGATCTTTCTATTACTTCTTCTAGCTCATTTGCTGGTAAAGATTTGTCTATTGGAACAACTATTCCTGTACCACAAGCAATTGATAAATATGCTAACTCCCATTCATATCTATTTTCTCCAATAACAGCAATTCTTTTATCCTTTAGTCCTAAACTAATTAGTGTTGTTCCTAAATAATTTATCATGTCTCTTATTTCTTTATGTGTATATACCTTATATTTTCCTTCACCTATTTTTATTTTATATCCTGGTCTATCTCCATAAAGTTCTCCTGTTTTATTTAACATATCTTTTAAATCTGTAACTTTTAATACTTCTCTATTCATTTTTACTCACGATCCTTTCTTTGGGCACATTTGGTTGGAAAAGAATTAAATTTTGAGCAGTCAAAACGAGTTTGAAATTTATGAAGCGTACTTTGTGCTACGCCAATTAAATTTCAAATGAAGTTTGTTAGCCACCAATTGTAATTATTTTTCAACCTTTTCCTCCATTTTTTCATAAAATATAACATATATATTATTCTTTATATATGTCATATTT
>CALXVO010000083.1 GCA_944392065.1 uncultured Clostridia bacterium
TTTCCCTCTATAATCATAGGACCCTTTTCTGATATCGCTACATCCCAACCTACTACTAGTATTTTATCACTTCTCAAGCTAGCTTCTAATACCATTTGGGTTGATTCCTCAAAACAAGGAATCTGAAATCCATCAAACTTTACATGAGATATAGGATGTTCCGTGTATTCATTCAAATCTTTATCAATTGCATTTCCAATTAATTTTCCTGTTTTCATATCTATATTTACTGCCATTCCTTTTGCATGAAAATTGTCAATTGCGTTAATACCATTACCCACACGAAGTCCCATCCAAAGAATACGAGGATTACCATGATCATTAAATGTCATTATTCTCATTGTGTTTACACTCTTATCACACAGTTTATTCATTTCTGGATGTTGAATTACTAATTCTTCCAAAAATATCCTATTTTCAATAGCTTTATTAAAATATGCTTCTTTATTTTCTATGTCTTTTGAATATTCTTTCCTTACATCCGCACCGCCAAGGCCATCATAAGGTTTAGACATAAAAACATCATGTTTATTTAAAAAAGCTAAAAAATCCTGGTAATTTCCATCTTTTGGAACAATAAAATCTCTTTTAGTATAATCTTTAAAATCTGCCAAAAAATCTGGCTTTACTGTATATCGTTTCTTGTATGCACTTGGAGATACAATTTCATAGAATTTGTTTTCTGTCTTAGTACTAACATATTTTTTACGTTCTTCTTTGCTTTTGTTGTACAATCTATAATTCAGATAATCACTAAGGCAAAAACCATATCTAAATACGCAATATCCTGTATCTAATACCAATCTAATAAAACTTTTATTTTCTTTTTTTGCAACTTTTTTTAAATTATCAAAAAATCTTGAATAGTTGGCTGAAAAAATATATGAATAAAATGCCATTTCTCTTTTCCTAAGTACTTTTTTCTTAGGTTCTCCTTCCTTTATTTATATTTGTATCATTTTATATTTAGTTCCATGTGGCAAAGATATATGTGCAGAAGAAGTATTTCAGTCGAAACTGTACATACATTCAAATAGTAAAATTATTTTAAATCAATTCGTGATGTAATTGCTCAAGTAGTTTATTACTTACTTTTTCTTTGGTCATAAATGATAATTTACATTCTTCCAATTCTATTGAGTAGATATCAGTAGAATTTATATTTAATATCTCCAATGTTTTCTTTATGATTTCTTTATTGTTCATAATACTGTATCCTATAAGTGATACTCTTGAGATATTTGTAAAAGATGAACTAAACATAGATAAATCTTCTTCTAATAATTCCTGAAATTTTCCCAACTCAGAAGTCCTTATTGTAAAACTAACGTTAAAGCTATTTGTACTGTTATTTATCATATTTGTTGGAATTATTTCATTTTCAAGTAATGAAAAGTATAATTTATTTAACATATCGGCATTATAATTTTCATATTTTAATGTAATTAGAAACAAGTTATCGTTCTTTACGATACTTTTTACAGCACTTTCTTCTATTTTGTTGCTTATTGTAGTTCCTATGTTATTATTAAATGTAGATCCTGTTTCAATTAACACATCATATTTCTGTGCTATTTCTACACACCTATTATGAAGAACTTTTGCTCCTTCATTAGATAAGTCAAGCATTTCCGTATATGACAATTCTTCAATTTTCTTTGTATCTGTAATTTTGTTTGGATCAGCAGAATATACTCCATCTACATCTGAAAAAATATAACAATGATCTGCTTTTATTGCTGCCGCAACAGCAACTGCTGTAGTATCAGAGCCACCTCTACCTAAAGTTGTAATATCTTTCTTATCACTAATTCCTTGAAAACCAGCTATAATAACAATGTTATTAGCATCTAATTCCTTTTGAATTCTTTCTGTGTTAATATATTCTATCTTAGCTTCACCATTTATATCCGATGTGTATATTCCTGCTTGCCATCCAGTTAGTGAAACAGACTTATATCCAAGCCTATTTAATAATATTGATAACTTTGAAATTGAAATCTGCTCTCCCGTGCTAAGCAGTACATCCATTTCTCTTTTGTTTGGTTCATAAGATAATTCTTTTGCTTCTTTTATAAGATTGTCTGTTGTTTTTCCTTGAGCTGAAACAACAACTATAACTTTATTTTTTTTATTATAAAAATCAATAATTTTATTTGCAACAATATTTAATTTTATATTGTCTGCAAGCGAACTTCCTCCAAATTTTAATACTATAGTTTCCATTATAAAACGTCCCTTTGCATAAATGTGCAAGACTTAAATATAATTATATTTCGCCTTAATATATTTTATTAAATTTAAGAAGTTATAGTTACTAAATTATGCTTCTTAAATAACTATCTATGAATCCGTTTAGATCTCCGTCCATTACGGATTGAACATTTCCAACCTCATAATTCGTTCTATGATCTTTTACTAAAGTATATGGGCAAAAAACATAAGAACGAATTTGACTTCCCCATGCAATATCCATTTGAATACCTTTTAATTCATTAATAGTTTCTTTATGTGCTTGCTCTTTAAGATGTAGTAACTTAGATTTGAGCATTCTCATAGCAGTTTCCCTGTTTTGAATTTGAGATCTTTCTGTTTGACATGCAACAACAATATTTGTTGGAATATGGGTAATTCTAACTGCAGATGAAGTTTTATTTATATGTTGTCCTCCAGCTCCAGAAGCTCGATATGTATCTATTTTTAAATCATCAGAATTAATATCTATTTCGGTATCATCTGTAATTTCTGGAAGAACTTCAACAGAAGCAAAAGAAGTATGCCTCCTCCCTCCTGCATCAAATGGAGAAATTCTTACTAATCTATGTACTCCCTGCTCCCCTTTTAAATATCCGTATGCATAATCTCCGGATACTAGAAAAGTGACACTCTTTATTCCTGCTTCTTCACCGGCTAGATAGTCTAATTCTTCTACTTGATATCCATTAGCATTTGCCCACCTAGTATACATCCTATATAGCATTTCTACCCAATCCTGAGCCTCTGTACCTCCAGCACCAGGGTGAAGAGTTATAATTGCATTATTAATATCATAAGGGCCAGATAATAACGTAGAAATCTCTAATTTTTCGATATTATTCTTTAAATCTTTTATTCCGTCTTCTAATTCTTTTTCTAGCTCAGCATCATTTTCTTCTGCTAAGAGATTCTTAATTTCAATTAAATTGTCTAATTCTTTTTTTGTTGTTTTAAACGAAGTTATTTTATTTTTTAATTCAGTAATTCTTTTTAAAACTTTAGAACTATTACTAGAATCTTCCCAAAAGTTTTGTATTGTTGTCTGCTTTTCTAAATCTGATAATTCTTTTTCTAAGCCAACAATGTCAAAGTGAATCACCTATTTTGTATAATTCTTGATTAAGTTCTTCTAATTTTGATTCTACTTCTTGTAAATCCATCAAACTATCACATCCTTTTTTCATTAGCTTTTTAGACCATATAATTATTCAAAGCATTTATTTAAGCATTTTTACCGCAACAATTCTTATATTTCTTCCCACTTCCACATGTAGTGGAAAGCTAAGTATTATTAGTATATACAATATTATCTATATTATTGGTATTTCTTAATTTAAAGAATTTATATAAAAAGGTACATATAGTATTTATTGTATTATTCTAATTATCTTTTCTTATATTGTGGCAACAAATTGGCAACAATGTCGCCAACATATTTTTTATTTACCTTTATATGTGTGAAGATTCCTATCTAATAATATTTTATTCTTCACATGCTTAATATAACATTTTACCTATCCCTTGTCAAATCTATAAAAATTATAAATTATATTTTTAATTTATGATATCCTCAAAATATTTATCTTTTATTTTTGTTTGTAATTCACTATCTTGCATAATTAGTTTAAATATTTTTCCGCTATAATTTCTTTCAAGTTCTTTATCAGCCAATTCTAGTAAATTCTGTTTATCATCAATTATTTTAATAGCCTTTTCATAATCATTTTTTGCAATAGTATCATCTATTTCTTTAATTCTATTATTATAAATTTGATCAATATAATCCTTTTTACAGATTTCTTCCAATTCGCTTTTCAGTTTTGTAATATCTTCGTCTTCTTTCAAAAAATTATTTTTAATCATATTATTAATTTTAGTTTTTACAAACCATGTTGCCTGCTTTGACTTGCTCGCATTTAGTCTAATTAATACTAAACTCTTGAATTTTTCTATTTGATGATCTTCTAAAGCAAATCTAATTTTAACTTTTTCTAATATTAGATCATCACATAATAAATTTTCTATTTCATTTATCTTTAAAGTATATATCCCGTCTTTTTTCCATTTATTAATTTGCACTTCTTCATGACAATCACCATCTATAATTCCAATAGCTTTATTTTTTAATATTTGGTTTTTACTATTATAAGCTTTACAATAATTTATCACATTTAAATGTCCACCTACTGGAATCACTGTATATTCTGGAAATAAAATAGTATATAATTTAAAATCATAACTTGTTTTATCATCTCCCTCGCAAAAAATGATATTATTTCTACTTCCTAGCAATTCCATTAAAAGTTTATCAGGTAAATTAAAATTATTTTCAATGATTTCAAATTTCCAATTAGATGGTGGAATAAATTCTTGATTCCAAATCAATGTAGAATCGCTTCTGCTAATTGCAAAATCAATATTATGTGTTAAATATATAAATTTACAGTCTTGTCTTTCAGTCTCCAATCTATTCCATAATCTACTACATATTGATAAATTAATATGATTCTCTGGTTCATCTATTATAATATAACTCTCTCTTTTGGCTAATAGGACATGTGCTATATAGTAGAATATTGCTTTTTCTCCATCACTTAATAAATTAAAATCGTAGATTTTTTTATCTAATGTTTCTACTTGTAAACTATAACAAGTAGGATTGATTATCTTTCTATGCTTTAACAATTCATTCCAAATTTCAATTACTTTATTTAGAACTGATTCTTCTTTTTTGTCAGTATCGTAATATTTTAATGATACCTCACCTTTCTCTATAAGTAATGCCTTTATTAATTCTTCAAAATCACTACTTAATAAGCTAACAATATTATCATCACTTCCTAGTTTATTTTTTTGCTGATATTGATTTACTTTTTCAATCATATTTTCCTTTATGGGTATAGTGTCAAATTTATTAACAACTAATAGATGTTGAGCTGGTATTATAGTAATGTTATTATCTATTTTTCCTTTCAGCGTCCTTGCAAAAGTGCTTTTCCCTGAACCATTGGCTCCAATCATAACTATATTATTTTTTATACTACTTACTTTTTTAAAAATTTCAATTGAAGTAATCTTATCATATATTATTTTTAAATATCTAAAGCAGTAATTTGTTATCATATAATATAAATTTTGCACACATTCATTGTCCTCTTTTGTATATATTTCTCCATTATCTTTTAAAATTTTATTCTCAAAGTGTGTAATTTCTTGCATATTATATGTAGAAATATAT
>CALXVO010000084.1 GCA_944392065.1 uncultured Clostridia bacterium
TGTAGAACACACCATTGCTTTTACAGGAACAGTGTAGTTACCATTTGAATCTTTAGTATAAATGTTAACTACTTGTGCACCATAATTAACTTTTATATAATACTTGTTTGAAGAAGTTTGCTTAGGTTCATCTTTTTCGTCTTCTTCGTCCTTTTTCGCATTTTCTTCTTCAATTTTACTTAAATCTTCTTGTGAAGTTACATTTTCTAATGTTTCATAATCTTTTGATACTTTATCTTCACTTTCTGCTTGTGCATAATTTAGATTAGAACTAACCTCTGCAAATTCAGTATATCTTACATATTCAAACGCACTAATTGTGATTGCAAAAGTTATAATCATCGCTCCCAATATTGCAAAAGCTGCTGTTTCATCTTCTATTTTCGTCTTAAGTATTTGTATAAATTTTTCCATTTTTTCCCCTTTATTTTATAATAGATGAATTTTTCCTATATTCCTATATAATAAAATGGAGCTTCCAGACGGAATCGAACCGTCGACCCCAGCCTTACCATGGCTGTGCTCTACCTACTGAGCTATAGAAGCACTACTCTTGTTTTAAGCCTTTTATGGCTTTTTTGCGTATACGTTGTATTGCATTATCTACTGACTTCACAGGCGTATCTAAATCTTGTGCTATTTGTACATAACTTTTTCCATTAATATACTTATTTAACACCTTTTTCTCGAAATCACTAAGCGATTTATCAATTGTGCTTTCTAGATTTTGAAAATACTCTTTTTTAGTTATAGTATCTAATGGATCTTCTATTAAAGTTGAATTAAACACATCTATTAAAGAAGTGTCACTATCTCCTTCTTCTTCATCATATGCAGATAAATTTAAAGATAAATATGAATTAAGTGGCATATGTTTTTGCCTATTTGAACTTTTTATTGCTGTTATTAATTGTCTTTCTATACACATATTTGCGAAACTCTTAAACGAATTTTGCATATTAGGCTTGTAGCTTTTTATCGCTTTAAATAGCCCAATTAGCCCTTCTTGAATTATATCGTCTCTTTCGGCCCCAATTATAAAGTATTTACTTACTTTTATATTTACTAATTCTTTGTATTTACTAATTAAGTAATCAAAAGCAAGCTTATCTCCGGATTTAATTATTTCTATTAAATCTTCGTCTTTTAAATTGTCATAATCTTTATTTGTAGAGTAAAAAACATTTGCACTTTCCATATTTATAAAGATACCTCCTGAAGTTTCCTATGTGTTTAATTATAAGTCAGCAAACTCTTTTAGTCAATAGAAATTTAATATTTTATTTAATTTATGGTTACTAGATAAGTAGAGCGAAAGCAGTTGAGAATTGATTTGATTTATGATAATATATTACTAAAAATAAATTTAAGGAGAACATCAATGGCTTATGATGGTTTAATTAATTTTTCTGTTGTAAATGAATTAAAAAATAAAATACTAGGTGGCAAAATTGACAAAATTTATGAGCCTAATTTTGAGGAAATTGTATTAGGTATTTATTCTAATGGTTCAAAATATGCTTTGCAATTGGTTATAAATTCCAGTTGTTATAGAGCCAATCTAACCACAAATACCAAACCAAATCCAAATCAGGCTCCAAATTTTTGTATGATGTTAAGAAAACATTTACTTGGTGGTCGCATTACTAATATTTATACTAATAATTTGGAGAGAATTATCTTTATTGATTTTGAAATTATTGGTAGGAATTATGACGACTTTACTCCTCATCCTGTTCACGATGATTTAAGTTTTGAGGTAAAGCACCAAGGTCTTGAATATGATGAGGATTACAACTTTTTTACTTCAGGAGAAAACGCTAATTCTTCTATTAATCTTAAAAATTTCTCTATAAAAAAGCTTATTATTGAACTAATGGGAAAGCATAGCAATATTATTTTAGTTGATGAGAAAAATAGAATAATAGATGCGATGAAGCATTTCTCTGTCATATCTGGCTCATATAGAGATATATATGCAGGAGCTCAATACGAACTTCCAAAATCAGATAAATTAGATTTTATGAATATTAATGATGAAGAAGAATTCTACAGTGTTTTAAAAAGTAATTCGACCAATGCTAAAAGTAATAGCCTTGCAAGTGCTATAAGTAATGCTTTTACTGGCATAAGTAAAAGTTCCATTTATTCATTTGAAAATACATTGAACATATCGGATAACATAACTAACGAGAATTCTAACATATTATTTAAATATTTACATACTATCATAACTTATAATAAAAATGTTACTTGCAAAAAGTTCGAGTCTGGATATTCCTTAGAATATACCGATTCAAAAAAAGAGCCGGATTTGCAAATAAATTTCTTTTTAGACGATTACTACACCTTAAAGGAAACTAATACTATTTTTACTACTTACAGAGATAATCTTTTAAAATTAATTTTAAATAAACTTAACAAACTAAATATTAAATTAGATACTATAAATTCTAAATTGAATGAATGTAAGAATGCCGAAAAATACAAGCTATATGGGGAACTTATCACCTCTAATTTGTATAGGATAAAGGATTATAACACAGATGCTATTACTTTGGAAAATTTTTATGATAATAATACTCCTATAGTTATTCCTCTTGACAAAAGCCTTTCTCCATCTGCTAATGCTAAGAACTTTTTTAAAAAATATAAAAAATTGAAAGTAGCTATAGAGTATATTGATGTACAAAAAAGCTCTATTATAGCTGATATAAATTATTTAGAGAGTATTGTTTACGAAATAGAAATTGCTAATACTGTTGGAGATATTGATGAGATTTATAATGAAATTCGTGAAACCAATATGACATTAAATAGTTCAAAGCAAAAACGAAGTAAAAGAATTACTGCTAAGAAAAACAAAAGTGCTGTTGGAGAACCCTTCAAATATGATATTGATGGTTTTACTGTTTTGGTTGGTAAAAATAATAAGCAGAACGATTATTTAACCACTAAACTTGCAAATAAAGAAGATATTTGGTTTCATGTTAAAGATTTCCATGGAAGTCACGTGCTATTAAGAACAGAAAACAAAATACCTAGCCAAGAAACAATAAACAAATGTGCAAAACTTGCTAAAGAACATAGTAAAGCTGTAAACTCTTCCAATGTGCCAGTTGATTATACTTTCGTAAAATATGTAAAAAAGCCATCCAGAAGCAAACCCCGGCATGGTTATTTATACTAATAATAAGACTGTAAATGTGTAAGTTAGGTTAATTATATGAAGGTGGCGATGCTATTAATGCATCGCCACTCTTTTGGTTGTGCTTACCGGCAGGTTACTACGCCCTCGATTACGACAACATTAATACCGTAACTGCCGCCGAATCTTTCTTGTATTGATTTGCCCATTATGATTGTTTCTCCATAGCTTATAGGGCTTGGCGAAAGACCCACGTTTAACATTCCATTGTGGTAGCTCGCCCCGTTCAAGCGGTAGCCATAGCGTTGCCACAGCCACCTATTGAGTTCTTCGTAAAGCTCTGGATTGTGCTCCTTACTGACGATTCCGTTTTGTTTCATTTTTTTTCACAACCTTTATAAAATTTAATCCAAATCGGATCTGTAATATATTATATCATAAAAAGTAACATAAATCAATTACTATAAGTTATTTTTATTTTATTTATTTTACTTTAACAATTTATAATTTTATCTTAACTTTATAAATAACATTTTACATAGCTTCTTCATATAGTTTAATAAAATCCTCTCTTGTAACTTCTCTTGGGTTTCCTGGTTTGCAAGGGTCTTCCATTGCTTTATCAGCAAGCATTGGTATGTCTTCCATCTTTCCACCAACTTCTCCTACTGTTTGCATTATTCCAACTTTTTCAGATAAGTCTTTTATTTTCTCACAAAAAGTTTTAATAACTTCTTCCTTCGTAAATTTAGTTGCGTCTGTATGGAAAGCCCCAGTTAAAATTTCTCTATACTCTTCATAGCTTGTTTCTCCATTAAATTTCATAACTGTTGGAAGAAGTATAGCATTTGCTAAACCGTGTGGTGTATCATATACGGCTCCTAACTGATGTGCCATAGAGTGAACTATGCCAAGACCAACATTTGAGAATGCCATACCTGCTATATATTGTCCAAGTCCCATATTATTTATAGCTTCTTGGTCTTTTTCATTTACAGCTTTCTCTAGGTTATCATATATTAATTGAATTGCTTTCATAGAAAACATTTGAGACATTGTATTTCTATTTTTTGTAATATATCCCTCTATTGCATGTGTCAAAGCATCCATTCCTGTTGATGCAGCTATTGATTTTGGCATAGAAGCCATAAGTTCTGTATCAACAATTGCAATTATTGGAATATCATGTTCATCAACACAAACCATTTTTATTTCTCTTTCAGGGTCTGTTATAACATAATTTATCGTAACCTCTGCAGCTGTTCCAGCTGTTGTTGGAAGCGCTATAATTGGTAAACCTTTATTTTTTGTATTAGATGCACCATTTAAAGAAACTACATCTGCTCTATCAGGGTTTGTCATAATAATAGATATACCTTTTGCCGTATCAATACTAGATCCACCTCCTACTGCAACAATTACATCGGCACCAATTTCTTTGCACATTGCAATTCCTGCATTTACATTTGCGATTGGTGGGTTTGGAAGTACATCATGATATACTCCATACTCAATTCCTGCTTCATCTAATATATCTGTTACTTTTTTGCTAACGCCTACCTCATATAAAGATTTATCTGTAACTACTAAAACCTTTTTAAATCCTCTATTTTTAATTTCATCTGCAAGAACACTTCTTGCACCTTCTCCAAAATAAGATGTTTCATTTAAAACAAATTTTGTAACTGCCATCTTCTTTTTCCTCCTCTCGACTTTTGTCAAAACTAATTACAATTCACAGCATTTTATAAATTGATAAACAATTGAAAGTTTTATCTAAGTAGTTCCACGTGTCACATATATTTTTTGTTCGAAAACTTGGAGAACACAAAATATATGTGACAGCAAGATGGAACGGACCTTATATAAAAAACTCTAATTTCTGTGAATTGTAATTATATTATAATATATTTTTCAAAACAATTGTCTTCATTCTACTCATTTCTTGAAGTGTCGTTAAAACGCCCTCATTTCCTATACCACTGTGTTTCCATCCACCAAATGGCATTTCGAATGAACGATAGAAGCTTGCACCATTTACAATTGCTCCACCACATTCTAATCTATCTGCAATTTTCATTCCTAATGAATAATCTTTTGTGATAACACATCCACATAATCCATAAGAAGATTGGTTAGCAATTTCTATTGCTTCTTCTACAGTATCAAATCCTATAACAGAGATAACTGGTCCAAAGATTTCCATATCCTTTGCAACTTCCATATCTTTTGTTACATTATCTAATATTGTTGGATAGTAGTATGCGTCTTCTCTTTTTCCACCACA
>CALXVO010000085.1 GCA_944392065.1 uncultured Clostridia bacterium
CTTCACAAAAGTCAAACGACTTTTTGTTGCTTTTGCACATTTTCCTAACGACTTTTAAGGATTGCTCACACATTTTCCTAACGACTTTTTAGTATTGTTCTATTATCTTTTATCCTTTGAAATATTCATTTGCATATTTCTGTTTTCATTTTTCTATATATTAACAATTTTAAAAACATCATATTAAAAGGTATTAAAAAACCTCGGTCTATTGTTTCCGAGGTCTCTTTTTAAAATTCTTTTTTATCTATAGCATTCCCTTCTACATATTTTAAGATAATGCTATTGCCATCTATTATTACATAACTATTTTTTGTATCATTCTTTGGTAATGAAATAGATCCGCTATTTACAAATAACTTTCCTTCTTTTTCTTTTATAAATCCAGTATGGAAATGACCATACATAAGTTATTACATTCTCTCAAATAAAGGCTCTATATTCTCTAATTTAATCCCAGCTTTAGCCTCTATTAAATCCCATGACTTATTCTCTATTTGCAAGTATTTACGTATTTTCTCACAAGCATTTGGCATGAATGGTTCAAATATATTAGATAAATTTGCAATGATGCAAGCACAAGTATAAATAGTGTTATTGAATCCTTCTATATCTTCTTTCTTTTGAATCCAAGGTTTTTGTTCGTCATAATATTTGTTAGCTGTTTCAACAAGTCCGCATTGCTATATTTGAAGCTTCTTTAAATTCTAATTTCTCTATATTTTCTCCAACTAGCTTGTACGTTTTTTCAATCTCTTCTTTTATGTTTTCATCTAACTTACCTGCTGGTACTTCTTCTAATTCTTTAAATTTTAATGTTCTATTTACTAAATTTCCGAATTTGTTTAGCAACTCTCCATTATTAGTTGCTATTAGCGCTTCTTCTGTAAAGTTAGAATCCTTTTTTTCTGGTCCATTATTAATTAAGTGAAAACGTAGACTATCTACATTATATTTATCTGCTAATTCTAAAGCAGGAATACCATTTCCCTTGCTCTTAGAAATTTTTTCGTCATTTATATTTAAATATTCAGATGAAACTATTGTATTTACCAAGTGATAGTTCTCTTTCATTGCAAGTAATAGGACATTAAAAATAATACTATGAAATACAATATTATCTTTACCATGTACCATGTAAATTATTGGATTATATTCTTCTTTCCAAAATTCTTCCCAATTTTTTCCGGTTTCTTCACATTTCTTCATAGTAGCTGTAATATATCCGAGTACTGCTTCTATCCAAACATACATTTTTTTGCTTTCATATCCTTGAACTGGAATATCTACTCCCCAGTCTAAATCTCTTGTGACTGCTCTGTCTACTAAACCTTGTTTCAAATATTTATTTGTTTCATTTTTTGCATTAATTCTCCATAAATTATCGTTTTCTTCTACATATCTCTCTATTTCCTTTTGGAATTTAGATAATGCTAAATATAAATTTTTATTATCCTTTAAAACGATTGATGAGCCACATTCTAAGCAAATTCCTTCTTTCATATCTTCTATTGTAGGAACATATCTGCAATTATCACATTGCTCTGCCTTTGTAACTTGTCCACATTTAGGACATGTAATTTGTAACTCTCTATCAGATAAAAATTTATTGCATTTCTCACAAAAAGCTTGTGGTTCAATTTTTTCATAAATATATCCATTGTCATATATTTTTTTAAACATCTTCATTACTTCTTGTCTATGAAAATCTGTATCTGTATTTGTATATAGATCATAGGAGAATCCAAATTTTTCGAGTGTTTTTTTGTCTCTGGTGTGATAATATTCTGCGATTTCTTTTGGACTTTTTTTCTCTTTTTTAGCCCTTTCTGTTATAGGTGTTCCATGGCAGTCCGTCCCTGAAACAAACATAACTGTATTTCCAGTCGCTCTATAATATCTAGCAAGAACATCTCCTGAAATTAAGCCAGCAATATGTCCTAAATGCAAATCACTGTTTGCATATGGCCATGCCCCACCTATTAAAATATTTTTAGTCATAAAAATCAATCCTTTCATATGCAATGTAGTTCCACACGGCAGATATATATTTTGTTCGAAAAGTTGGAGAACACAATATATATCTGCTAGCAAGATGGAACGGATTTTAGATAGAAATTCTTTTATATAAAGTTATAGCAAAGTAACAAATTACTTTGCTATAATATCTAAGATTTAAATTTTTCCCCAGAACCAGTCTAGGCTATTATCAATGCTTTTTTTCTTTTTTAATTTTGCTTCAATATCATCAATCCATAAATATGAGATAAATGAAATTAATACAAAAATTAAGTCAAATACCATTGTAACTATTAAGTCAGATACTGTATCTTGAGTTAAATTAGAACTTGTTGTAAATACAACTACGTGAGCGATTAGCAATCCTACAAATACAAAAAGCAGTATTGCTGTTATTACACTCCTTTTGGTTTCCTTTGCTAGTATTAACACAAGAACAAATATTAAAGTAGCTACTAATAGTGTTAATGGATTTGTAAAGTTTATCATTGGCATCTTTCATTCCCCCTAAATATATTAATTTAATTTTTTTTCAATTAATTTTGAAAGGTTCTCCGCTTTAGTTTTTATGTATTCTTTATCCTTTCCCTCAATCATAACTCTAACTAATGGCTCAGTACCTGATGGTCTTATTAAGACTCTTCCATTTCCAGAAAATTCTTCTTTTAGTTTTTCAATTTCTTGTTTGATTTCTGGGTCTTCCTCATACTGATATTTTTTGCTACTTGCCACTTTTGCATTAATTAAAACTTGAGGATATATTTGTATTATATCACAAATTTTTGAAACAGTCATACTTTTTTCTAAAATTATTTTAATAAACATTAAAGATGTTAAAATTCCATCTCCAGTTGGATTATAATCTAGCAATATAATGTGTCCTGATTGTTCTCCACCAAGATTATATCCTTCTTTTAACATTTTTTCAAGTACATATCTATCTCCTACTTTAGTTTCTTCAAAATTAATATTGTTTGATTCAGCATATTTTTTTAATCCCAGATTACTCATTACTGTTGCAACTAAAGTATCTTTTTTTAGTGTGCCTTTTTCCTTCATATAATTGGATATTACAGCTAATAGTTTATCTCCATCAATTTCATTTCCCTTTTCGTCGACTGCTAAACATCTATCTCCATCTCCATCATAAGCAATTCCTAAATTACATTTATTTTCTACTACATATTTTTTTAATACATCAAGATGCGTCGAACCACAATTTTCATTTATATTTGTACCATTAGGTGTGTTATTTAGTATATAATGCTTTATTCCAAGTGATGTAAAAACCTTTTCTGCCACAACTGAAGTAGCACCATTTGCAGTATCTATTGCAACAACAAAATCTTTTGGTATATTTATTTTTTCAAAATCTTCTTCAAAAATTTTTCTAAAGAAATATACATACTCATCTAATAAATCTGTTCTTATTTCAGATACTCCGATTTTATCATTTACTGCTGAAAAATCGTCTAATTTACCTGAATCCATTACTTCTTCAATTTCTTCTTCAAGTTCATCCGGTATTTTCATTCCTTTATTGCTAAAATATTTTACTCCATTAAATTCATATGTATTGTGAGATGCCGAGATAACAACACTTGCATCCGCTTTTAGTTTTTTAGTTAAATAAGCAACTCCTGGTGTAGGCATTACTCCAAGAATTTTTACATTTGCTCCATAGCTTAGAAAACCTGCTGTCATTGCACTTTCTATTAATGTTCCTGAAATACGTGTATCCCTACCTATTAAAATTGTTGGTGTTTCATTTTTTAAATGCTTAGATAACACATAGGCTCCTGCTTTTGCAACTCTATATACTAAATTAGGTGATAATTCAGTATTAGCAATTCTTCTAATTCCATCTGTTCCAAAATATTTTCTCATTTGGCTAACCTCCATCATTTTTATATTTTTAAAACAATATATCTCTTATAGTATATTACAAATACTTATATATTTCTATATTTTTTGTTAATTTTTATTCTAATATTTTCTATTCCCAGTTACAATTCACATTCTTTAAAAGTTCCATTTATAAAGATATTAATTCTTTGTTCTAATTTCCACAGAAATATAATACATTTCCTTCAATTACCATTTGTTCATTTGAGAACTCATCCCATTGTTTACCTTTAAAGTATTCATCATACTGTTCATCTGTAATAGGAGCAAATTCTAAATCTCTTTCGATATAAAATATAATCGCTTCTCTTAGTGCCCATGTATTTAATGCTGCTTGAGTCATGCAACCCACTTCCATAAAGCCATGATAATAAGCATTTCCTCTTATAACCGCAGCTATTTTTGTTACTTTTATATTTGTTTCTTTTTCATACTCTTCAATTGTTTCTTTTATCCTTTGACAATTTTCTTTATCTATTTTATTTACCATTATATGTTGGTTTGTAATAATTACATAAGTAAAAAAATTAAGTGCAAAAACTACTGAAATAAAAATATAAATTATTATTTTTATTGCTGTTTTAGCAGTTTGCGTAGAATATAACAAAAACAACATAGATATTCCAATTGTTGTTCCAAAAGCCATACTAGTACGCGGTTCAATATTTAATCCTGAAGCCATTATTACCGGCATTAAAGAAATTACAATAGAAGCAATGATAATAAATACATAACTCAATAATAATTCTAATCTATTCTTTTTTTGTAAGCAGATAGTAAGAATTGTTATTACTATTATTCCTATGTGCATATAAGCAGGAATAATATTGAAAGATTTTACTAATAATTTATACATTGAGTTCCATATATTATAAAAACTAAATTCAACATTTCCTATTTGAATTCTTGTACTTTCAAATAAAATATTTGAATATAATATTGTTAGTAGCATTGTAATTCCATAAATAAGACTAATCTTTACTAGAGTAATAATCTTTGTTTTTATATTATCTTTTTCAAATAGCAAATAATAAGCAAATAGAAACATTGGAAAAATAGCTATAGATCCTTGATAACAAAACGCTGCTATCACTAGTAAAATAGTTGCTTTTATATAACCGTATTGCTGTTTATCAATAATCATTTTAGTAGATACTATACTTAATAATATTCCTAATGCAAGCATAAAACTTTCTAAAAAGTAAATATATTCTATTGCTAAATAATTATATACTAATAGAAAAGAGATCAATAAAATCATTATTTTGACTATTTTGTTGTTCCCTTCGAAATTTCTTATACATAATTTATAAATAATAACAACAGAACACGACAAAAAAATCAAACCTAGTATTAAAGAAATAACGGAATATAATTCTACTGACATATGTATCTTATCAGCCAA
>CALXVO010000086.1 GCA_944392065.1 uncultured Clostridia bacterium
AAATAATTAGAGAATTTATAGAAAAAATTGAAATTCATAGCGACAAGCAAGTTGATATTTATTTCAATTTTAAACCATTACAAGAAGTTAATAATAATTTAGAAAAATTTATATGTGCTAAAAAAGAATATGAGAGAAAAGTAGGCTAGAGATAAATTTGCAAAAGAATTGTTATTTGGCTAGGCGTTTGAGAAAGAAACACCACAAGCGTACGAAGGTACGTCGAGGATTTCCTTTTGAAGAACAACAACGCCAAATGCAATTATCTTGCAAATTAAAATAAAAAGTGTCCACAACTGCAACATACACATGGTGCCATTTGGGCAATTATAGCAGAAGCAATGCTTGGATTTGGCGATAAAGCAACAGAGTATTTTAGAATGATAAACCCAATAGAACATTCTAGGACAAAGGAAGAAGCAAAAAAATATAAGGTTGAGCCATATGTTATTGCAGCAGATATTTATGGAGGAGAATTAGCAGGACGTGGAGGCTGGACTTGGTATACAGGCTCAAGTAGCTGGATGTATGAAGCAGGAATAAGGTATATATTAGGACTTCATATAGAAGGAAATGTATTAAAAATGGAACCATGCATTCCTAACAATTGGAGTGAATATAGCATTAAGTTTAAATTTAGAAATAGCATATACAATATAAAAGTGGTAAATAGAAGCGGTAAGGGCAAAGAAGTTGAAAGAATTATAGTTGATGAAAAAGATATGAGTAAAGAGGAGGTATATATAGATAATAGAAAATTAGAAAATAATGAAATTTTGCTAAATGGAAACGGTGGAGTATATAGTGTAGAGGCTATAATTTGATTTTTATAGGGAAAAGTGGTATAATAAAGGTATAGTTAAATAACTTTTTAGGAGGAAAACATCATGAAGTACATCATAGCGTTCCTGGTAGAAAAAATTGGAGCAATTGCTCTGATTGTAGCGGGCAGTTTGTTGATGTCCGCTGCAGTCACAAAGTCCATTCCGGACTTCGTGACTGAGAGCCCTGCAATGCTAGGCATTTGGGCTTGGACAGGGCCAATCCTTGCCAGCATAATTATTGTAGCTGGCCTCTCTATCCTGCTGAGAAATCAGCTGCGAGTCTTCGTAGGAAGACTCGTAAGAGGAGAGATTTAATTCGAGGGGGGGAGAGCCACTCATTACGAGTGGCTCTCCTTTCCTTTAGCTTTATTCAGCTATAAAACCATTATCCTGTGTTACTGTTCAGCGTGAATTTGTAGTATACGTCTTAGTAGTATGTATATTTCTCAAATTTTTTTGTACCTTGCTGTCGCAAACAAATTAGCGACCTTAAAAAATAAAATTTTTTAAGGCCACTCGTTTGCTCCAAATCGCACTCGCTTTTACAAAGCTCGTTTGGTCGCTTAAGCGGTACTTCAAAAATTTTCTAAATATACATACTACTAAGACATAGTTGTAAAATTAAATTCTACACCGAACAGTAACACAGTAACACCTAGTAACAGCTTTTTTACAAAAAATACTTGTATAATTGAATTGAATGTGATATAAATATAGCAAATGAAGAGAAGAAAGGTGAATTTTTTGTGGAAGAAAATAAAGTAGATGAAGCAAAAAAAACAATTTTAATTGTAGATGATGAGAAACCAATTGTAGATATTCTAATATACAATTTGGAAAAAGAAGGCTATAAAACAATAGAAGCATATGATGGCGAAACAGCAATCAATATGGCTTTTGAGCAAAAACCAGATTTGATTTTGCTAGACATAATGCTTCCTAAAATGGATGGACTTACAGTTTGCAAAAGGATAAGAAACTCATTAAATATACCAATTATTATGATATCTGCAAAAGATGAAGAGATAGACAAAATATTGGGCCTAGAATTAGGGGCAGATGATTATATAACAAAACCATTTAGTGTAAGAGAATTAGTTGCAAGAGTAAAGGCTAATTTAAGAAAAGCAGAGATTAATAATGAAAAACCGGTTGTACAGAATAATTACCAAAATGATCATGCTCAAAACGATAAAATTATCTCTTTAGGAGAATTGTATATAAATCTAGATAAGTTTGAAGTAAAAGTAAGGAACAAACCTATAGATTTGACATTAAGGGAATTTGAAGTGCTAAGATACTTAGCTAACCAACCCGGACAAGTTGTAACAAGAGAAGATTTGCTAGAAAAAGTATGGGGATATGAATACTATGGAGACATTAGAACCGTTGATGTTACGATTAGGAGAATAAGAGAAAAAATAGAGGTAGATACATCAAGTCCTAAGTTATTAATTACAAAAAGAGGAGTAGGATATTATTTATCATCAAAGGAAAAAGAGAACAATGGTTAGCAATTATCAACCATTCAGATAAAAACATTGAAACGCTTGGGGACAGATTTAAATCTGTCCCCGAGTTGCAATGTAGAAAAAACAGTATTTTCTCTGGGCTTTTCTACAAATAAGCGATAAAGACGTGACACTTACATTTGAAAAGACTCAAAAATAATTGAAATTAAGGAAAGTGATTTGATTGAAGAAAAATGTGAATTTAAAAATTGTAACCATATTTTTTGTTCTGGGAATTATATTAATTTTAGGACTGGGAGCCTGCTATATTGTAATGCTAAACCAAATAGAAGAACTTGGTTCTGTGCAAGAAAATTTTGCCTTAATAGAAAGTGTAAGAAGCCAATTATCTCAAACAAAATTAATTGTAATAATTTCTATTATTATATATACAGTAATTTCTATATTAATTGGGTATTTTGTATTAAAAGCGGTAGTATCTCCAATGAAAAGGTTAATCAAGAGTGCAGAAGAAATTGCATCAGGGGAAAATGTAAATATAGAACAAAATCTTCAGACAAGCGGAGAAGTTGGAGATTTAGAAAATGCATTTGGAATCATGACAAATGAATTAAAACAAAAATTAAACGAGGTAAATAGACAAAAAAGACAGATAGAAACTATTCTTTTACATATGACAGATGGAATTATTGCATTTGATATGGATGGGAAAATTATACACATAAACCCAGCAGCTAAAAATTTATTGGGATTAAATGATAAGGACAATACTTTTGATAAGGTATTTAAAAAGCTTAATATAGACATAAATATAGAAAAAATAATTTATTTAGAAAATTGGACTTCTTCTGAACAAAGAAAAAATCTAGGGGATAAATATATAAACATTTTATTTGCACCATTTCAAGATGAAAATGATAGGCCGGCAGGAGTAATTGCACTAATACAGGATATAACAGAGCATGTGAAACTCGATAATATGCGAAAAGAGTTTGTGGCAGATGTATCACACGAATTAAAAACACCCATTACTTCTATTATGGGATATTCAGATACTCTTTTAGAAGGCGAATATGATGATGAGACTAAAACAAAATTCTTGTCTGTAATATCAACAGAAGCAAGGCGTATGGCAAAATTAGTAACAGATTTATTAACACTCTCAAGATATGATAACAAAAAAATAACATCAGAAATTACAAATTTTGATTTAGGGGAGTTAACAAAAAAATGTATAGAAAAACTTAAATTCGAAATAGAAAAAAAAGGACACAATGTAGAATGTTTTGTTACAGCAAGTGTACCACCAGTTATAGCAGACAAATATGGAATAGAAAGAGTAGTACTTAACATATTATCCAATGCAATAAAATATACCCCGGATAATGGCACAATAAAAGTATATGTTGGCTTTGTATATAATGATGCATATATAAAAGTGATTGATAATGGAATAGGAATTCCAGAAGAAGATCTAGGAAGAATATTTGAAAGATTTTATAGGGTAGATAAAGCACGAAGTAGAGAGCTTGGAGGAACAGGATTAGGTTTATCCATAGCAAAAGAAATCTTAAACCAAAACAAAGGCAGTATTGATATAAAAAGTGAGGTGGGAAAAGGAACAGAAGTTGTAATAAGAATACCTACTAAAAAGTGAGAAATTGGGGACAGACCCCTTTTTCTCATTGAGAAAAAGGGGTCTGTCCCCAATTTCTCACTTTTTTGAGATAACGAGTCAGAACTTATTGACGGGAAACAAATAAAGTTATATACTGTATCTATCAAAATAAGAAGGAGGTTTGGATACATGAATGGCATGATAGAAATTAGATGGCACGGAAGAGGCGGGCAAGGTGCAAAAACAGCATCTCTTTTACTTGCAGATGCGGCATTTAATACTGGTAAATATATTCAAGGATTCCCTGAATATGGCCCAGAAAGAATGGGAGCACCAATTACTGCTTATAATAGAATAAGCGACAATCCAATAAGAATTCATAGTAATATTTATGAACCAGATTATGTAGTAGTTGTGGATGATACTCTTTTAGAGAGTGTTGATGTTACGGCAGGGCTTAAAGAAGAAGGCGCCATTGTAATAAATACAACAAAAGATGGTGAAACTTTAAAAAGTATATTAAAAGGATATAAAGGAAATGTATACACTATTGATGCAAGAAAAGTCTCGATGGAGACACTTGGAAAATATTTTCCAAATACACCAATGCTAGCAGCAATTGTAAAAGTTAGTGGAATAATGGAAGAAGAAGATTTTATAAAAGATATGGAAGGTTCTTTTAAACACAAATTTGCTAAAAAGCCAGAAGTAATAGAGGGAAATATGAAAGCATTAAAATTGGCATTAAGTGAAATAAAACAAGTACAATAATTAGGCGTAATAGTGATAGGGCAAAAATAGACAAGATTGTTACAAATGAGACAGTTCGAAAAAGGCAAAGCTATTGCTATGGCAAATATGCTTGTCAAAAAATAGACAAAATGAAAGGAGAAAAAATAAAATGGCCAATATTGATAAAAACACACCGGCAGATAAATTAACTATTGCAGGTAATATATATAATGCTGGAAATGCTAGAGAATTTAAGACAGGAGACTGGAGAAGTGTTAGACCAGAATATATTCCAGAGAAATGTATTCAATGTGGATTATGTTTTCCTGTTTGTCCAGAAGATGCTATCCCAGTAGGAAAAGACCAAAAAAGAACAGACTTTAACTATGATTATTGTAAAGGTTGTGGCGTATGTAGTAAGGTTTGTCCTTTTGGGGCGATTATAATGAAAACTGAGGGCGAGGAGTAAAAGTGTTTGAAAAAAATCAGCATCTTGCGTTGTAAAACATAAAAAAAATTTTTTTTGATGTACAACAGTACT
>CALXVO010000087.1 GCA_944392065.1 uncultured Clostridia bacterium
CTCCTCCAACAATAAGACCTGAAACGATAAAGTATAGTAATCTACATCCTGCCATTAGCATCATTACAAAGGTAATTGCGCTCATTACAATCCCTACGCTTAAATGGTTTTGTATAAATAAGGCTATTAATACAGGAATCATTAACCAGATGAGCGGATAAACAAATCCTTTTTTAAAACTTCTTAAACTATCTTTATGGTCTGTTAAGTAACCCGCATAAAATATAATTAATCCTATTTTTGTTATTTCTGATGGTTGAAATTGCGATATTCCAAGATTAATCCATCTTCTAGCACCTCCTGCATTAATTCCAAGTCCTGGAATCAAAACAAGTAGTAGTACTACTACTGAGAGCCAATATATTAGCCAATAAAATTTTTTATATATTCTATAGTCAATTTTTGAAACAAACCACATCACAGCTAATCCACCTACTGCAAAAATGACCTGTTTTGTTACATATGTATAACTATCTCCTGTTTCAGCTAATGCAGAAGGTGCACTTGCTGAAAGTACCATTACTATTCCGAAAGATAGAAGGATTAAAATAATAATTATTAGTATAAAGTCTACTTGACTTTTTTTATTTTTATGTACAGTTTTTGTTTTATCTTGCATTCTGCATATCAATCCTTTCTTGAGTGCAAAATTTTAATCTTAATTGTGCTTCTAATATTCTTTTGCTTTCTATCATATAGGTTTTCTTCTTTAAATGACGACCTTCTTCTGTATATAACAAGGTTGAGCTTCTTTGAATTGTGGTTATTTGCAATCAAAACCAAAAAAGCAAAATCACTTTTCTTTTGTTAGTATTCACCAATTTTTGAAGTATATTATGTGTTTTTAATCTTTCAAACTAGATAGCAAACAATCCAATAATACAAAAAATTAATGTAATTAAACTAAATACTGATACTATTTTATTTTCTTTCCATCCAGACAATTCAAAATGGTGGTGTATCGGTGTCATTTTAAATACCCTATTTCCTGTCTTCTTAAAATATGCTACTTGTATCATAACAGAAATGGTTTCTATAATTGGTACTATTGCTATAATTAGTAGAAGTAGTGGCATTTTTAAATACAATGCAATTCCCGCTATTGCTCCTCCAAGCATAAGTGAGCCAGTGTCTCCCATCATTACTTTTGCTGGATTCAAATTAAATAATAAGAATCCTAAGCATGCTCCTATTAATATTACTCCAAATATTGTTACTTCTTTTATTCCTATTAATATTGAAATCACTGTTAAGCACGTTAAAATTATAGCAGTAACACTTGTAGATAGTCCATCTATTCCATCTGTTAGATTAATGGCATTTGTTGTAGCAAGCATTACTGTTACTGCAAATGGTATGTAAACCCAAATAGGCAATGTTATATATTCCTTTGCAAAAGGTATATATATATCTGTTCCTATATTAAATATTTTTACAAGTACAATAGTATATGCTACTGCTACAATTAATAACCCTAACATTTTTGCTTTTGGACTGAGCCCTTTTGTATTTTTTAGAACTAATTTTTTAAAGTCATCAATAAATCCTATAAACCCAAAACCCACTGCCACGCCTATTAATGGTAACAATGCTTTTGCTACTTCTGGTTGATCTTTGTTATAGTCATAGAACATAAACCCTCCAAGTAGTATTATTACTATAATCATTATTATTCCGCCCATTGTTGGTGTTCCTTGTTTTTTTAAGTGTGACTGTGGTCCTTCTGTTCTTTCTATTTGGCCTACTTTCAGTTTTCTTAGAATTGGTACAATTATCAATGATAATATCACACTTGCGACAAATGACAGTAGTAATATTTTATTTTGATATTGCATATTTTTTCCTCCTTTGTCTTACTCTGATTGAAAGATAATTGCTTTTGGCGAGGTGGCAACATCGCTCCGAAAATCCTTTAGCAGTAATACAAAGTACGCCTACGGTTTTCTTACTCGTTTACCTAGCCAAAAGACAATTCTTTTTCAATTAGCTATTATTTATTATTTCATTTACTATCTTGTTTTCATCAAAAGGATATCTTTTTTTGTTAATCTCTTGATATTGTTCATGTCCTTTTCCTGCAAGCACTATTATATCGTTCTTTTTTGCCATACTGATTGCCTTTCTTATAGCTTCAACTCTATCTACTATACATTCATATTTTCCATTTGTCTTTTTTATTCCTATCTCTATATCTTTTATTATTTCTTCTGGTTCCTCTGTCCTTGGATTGTCTGAGGTTATTATAGTGTAATCTGCAACTCTTCCAGATACTTCTCCCATCATTGGTCTTTTATTTTTGTCCCTGTCTCCGCCACAGCCAAACACAGAAATAACTCTTCCCTTAGTATATATCTTTACAGAACTTAGTATTTTTTCTAGACTTTCTGGTGTATGTGCATAATCTATCATAATAGTTAGGCCTAATTTATTATCTATTAGTTCACTTCTTCCAGGAACTCTTATATTTACTAAAGCCTCTTTTATGTTTTCACTAGTACATCCAAAATAAAGTGCTACAGCAATTGCTGCTAATGAATTATATACACTAAATCTTCCTGGTATTGATACTTTTACTCTTTCGTTTTTATCTCCTAATTTTACTTTAAAGTCAACATACTGGTTTGTAACAGTAATATCTTTTGCAAGTAAATTACAGTGATTGTCTATTCCATATGTTGAGATTTGGCATTCTGGGACAAGCTTTGGAATCATTAAACTATACACATCATCTGCATTTATAAATCCTTTTTTGCACATCTTAAATAGCTGTACTTTAGAGTTAAAGTAGTCTTCCATATTTGGATGTTCTTTACTGCTAATATGATCTTCTGATAGGTTTGTGAATATTCCAATATCAAAATCACATCCTGTTACTCTATCCATCTTTAAACTTTGTGAAGATACTTCCATTACTACTACTTCACATTTTTCCTCAACCATTTTGCTAAATATTTCTTGTAATTTCAAGCTTTCTGGTGTTGTGTTTTCATTATCTGCTATTTTTTTATCGCCAACATAAGAAGCTACTGTTCCGATTAGGCCTACTTTTATTCCTTGTTTTTCTAATATTTCTCTTATCATATATGTTGTGGTTGTTTTCCCTTTTGTGCCTGTTATTCCTATAAGTTTAAACTTCCTTGATGGATTTTGATAAAAATTACATGCAGATATTGCTAATGCATGCCTTGTGTTTTTTGCCAATACTAGAGTCACTTCTTCTGGAATAGCTTTTAACATTTCTTTATTGAATTCATCTTCTTGTGCTAAAATTACTTTTGCACCTTTTTTTATAGCTTCTTCTATGTGTTCGTGTCCATTACAATCAAATCCTTTGATAGCCACAAACATATCGTTTTCTTTTATTTCTTTAGAATTATTTCTTATATTTTTAATTTCAGTATCTAAATCTAAGTTACCTTTTACTTTTAATCCTTCTAAACCTGCTAATACTTTTTTTAGTTCCATTGCAATTTTCCCCTTTCTCTTTATTTTAAAATATGCCTTTTACATTATATAACTAAATTTTGTATTTGTACATAGTTTGACATTTTTTTCTTTCATTTTTCTCCATATTCAATTACCACATTGGTTCCTTCATAAATCTTTATTCCACCAACAGGTACTTGACTTGTAACTATTTTTTCTGAAATATCTTCCTCTACTTCTTCATAGCTAATTCCTACTCCAGCTTCTTCTAGTACTTTTTTTGCTTCTGATATTGTCATTCCTACCACATTTGGTACTTCTACCTCTTTTTTTATATCTTCTTCAGATATGTTATCTTGCTGAATTTCTAAATATGGCAAAACTTCTCCAAGTACTTGTGAGGCAATTGGTGCTGCCACACCACCTCCTTGGTGTCCCCCTTCTCCTGTTGGATTGTATAAAGTTATTAAAATCACTACTTCTGGATCGGATACTGGTGCTACTCCCACAAATGAGGTCACATATTTTCCTGTGTTTACTCCATCTTCTGATGTACCTGTTTTTCCTCCTATAGAATACCCCTGTACCTGTGCATTTTTTCCTGTTCCTTGTGCTACAACAGAGCCCATCATACTAAGCACTCCTTCTGCAGTTTCTTTCGAGATTACTTTTTCTGTTTCTTCCACTGGAATATTTGTAATTTCTCCAGTTTGACTATCTATTATCTGTTTTACTATACGTGGTTTTACATAGGTTCCTTTGTTTGCAATAGTACTTACTGCTGTAATCATTTGTATTGGGGTTATTTCAAACCTTTGCCCAAATGAGATTGTTGCAAGTTCTACTGGTCCAACTTTATCTTCTTTCAAAAAGATGCTTCCCGCTTCTCCTGGAAGATCGATTCCTGTTCTTTTTAGTAGCCCAAATTTTTCGAGATAATCATAATACTTACTTACTCCAATTTCTTGCCCTAGCCCAATAAATACAGGATTGCAAGAATTCATTAGTGCTTGCCTTAAACTTTCTGAACCATGAGGATTATAGTATCTCCAGCAACTAATTCTTACCCCGGCTATTGTTATTCCTCCTGTACAACAAAATTCTCCTTCCTTATCTGTTGTTGTTATTCCTTCTTCTAATGCAGCTGATGTAGTTATTAATTTAAATGTCGAACCTGGTTCATATGTATCTGCTACTGCTTTATTTCTCCAAACCTTCTGCATTTCTTTTATCTGGTCACTTTCTGATAAATTGTCCCAATTTCCTTTCAATTCTTCTATGGTAGTTTCATAAGGTTCATTTAAGTTATAATTTGGATAACCAGCCATTGCTAAAATATCTCCAGTTTTAGGGTTCATTATAATAATGTTTCCACCATCAGTACACACATTATCGATACACGCTTCTTTTAAGTACTTTTCTGCAATTCCTTGAATTGTTGCGTCAATACTTATTACCAAATCATTTCCATCGATTGCTGAAATATAGTTTTCTCCTTCGCCTTCTATTTCGCCTCCATTTGCATCTGTTACTTTTGTAATTCTTCCTTTTTCCCCTTGTAGTTCTTCTTCGTAAATTGCTTCTATTCCATCTA
>CALXVO010000088.1 GCA_944392065.1 uncultured Clostridia bacterium
TATGTTTTTTACCTCTTTCACGAAGTGGAGTAAGTTTTTCTTTATTTTTCTCTAAATATTTTAATGCATGCTTTTTAGCTTCTTCCTGATCAAATTCTTCATAATTTTTAGCATATTCTTCTCTCATCTTGGTTTCTGTCTTGCCTCTAGCAAAAGATTTAAAGAAAGATTTAAATACGCCATTCGATTTTCTATTATGTCTGAATCTTTCCCAAAAACTTGTTTTAGTCTCACCTAAAGCTACTGTTGTCGGTTCTGTTAATTCTCCTCTTGCTTGTTTTGAATAATTTTCAAATTCTTGTTGTAATTTTGTTTTATCATATCCATCTTCTCTTGCTTTGTCATTCCATAACTGTTTCTGCACTCTTAATGCTTCAAGTAATTCCTCTATACCATCAACTTTATCTAAATCAGAATATTTTGCTAAATCTGTTGCTCTCTTGTCTTCTTTCATGTCTAATCCTAAAAATGTTACTAATCTATCTTCCTCTGGCATGTTATTCAAAGTAGCTTGTACTGCTTTTGCCATTTCTTCAATAGCTGCTTCTATTTTGGTTTTGTCTAATCCATCAATATATTCTTCATCTGTTTTTCCATCTTCCCTTTTATATTTATTTCCATCTTTATCTGTTGCAGTTTTTTCAAATTCTTCTGCTAAACTCTTTCTTTTTTCTTTTAAAGAATTTAATTTTTCTCCTTTTTTTGCTTTATCTTCATCGCTTAAGTTTGGATCTTTTAATTCTTCTTCTAGTTTTTTTATATGATTATTAATTTTTTTCAATTCTTCATATTTTCGCTTTATTTCTTTCTTTCTTTCTAATCTGCTTATTGGTTCTTCTAGCTCTGCTAAAACGATATCTATATTACCATTTTTACTCTTATAATCTTTTTCCTTTTTTTTCATTTTTGCAGCTATTACATCTGCCTTATTCTGATAATAATTTCGTTGCGCTTCTCCTCTTTCTAATCTCGTAGCTAGTTCTTGATAAGTTTCTGAAACAGGATCAAATCTAGTAGATTTATTATCCAGTAGCCTATCAAGTTCTGCTTTCAATTGTTCTTTATATTCGTTGTCATCATCGCGCCCAATTTCTGTATTTAATAAATTAATTGCTTTTTCATATCTTCTGCTAATCGCAACTAGTACTTTCTCATTTCCGTCAATCCTAATTGCATTAATAGTTCTTATAAAGTTCTTCATTGCCCCAGTCTCTGTTGTGGAACCTTTTCCGGATTCGCTATCATAAATCTGTTTGTCCGCTATTATTGCATCAATTAATTCTTGTAATTGTTTGTCTAAATTTTCTAAATGCCTATTTACCACAGCTATTTTTCTATCTTCATTTTCCATCTAAACTATCCCCTTTCAATTAGCTATTTGATATAGCGTCTATAATTTCTAATTTTTCCTTGATTTGTAAATTTAATTGTAAATATCTTTTTAGTTCATCCGTTGTAGCATTTTCAATATCTTCTCTTGATACAGTGTCATTAATTTCTTGCAATTTTTTTTCTAAATTTGCTTTTTCTTCCAATATACTCATAAATATATTTCCTCCTTTTCTATGACATCTACATAACATTTTAACATATTTTTATGTCTTTTTCAAGCTTTTTATGTAAATTTGTCTTTTATTTTCCTAACTTATTATATCATAACATTATTCTCTTTTTATTGCAATATTTTTTACTATTTGTCATGAAAACGTCATATTTTTGTAATATTTCCGTAACACATTACTTAACTTTTCTATTGCTCTATCAGCTAACTTACCATATTTTACCTTTTTATCCTTTATTTTTTCTGGTAATTCTGGCAATATTCCGAAATTAGCATTCATTGGTTGAAAATTTTCATTTGGAGTTGCAATGTAGCTTGATAATGCTCCTGTCATAGTTTCTCTTGGGAAAATAATTTTTCTGTTCAATTTATTATTTTTCTGCAAAGTATCACTTGAACCTCTTTTTAAATCTTCTCCTACTCCTATTTTATTATCTTTATTTTCTATTGTACTAACTTGCTCTTGTAATTTTTCATATTGTATCACTGCATTTAGCCCTGCTACAAGTCCTGATGCGATAGATTCCGCATATCCTTCTACACCTGTTATTTGCCCTGCAAAAAATATATTGCTATTCTTTTTAAAATGATAGGTTTCATCTAATAATTCTGGGGAATTGATAAAAGTATTTCGATGCATCACTCCATATTTGGCAAACTCTGCATTTTTGAGTCCTGGAATTAAACGAAAAACTCGTTTTTGTTCCCCAAATTTTAAATTTGTTTGGAATCCTACCATGTTAAATAGGTTACCTTCCCTATTATCCTGCCTTAATTGCACTAAGGCATATGGTCTTTTTCCTGTTCTTGGATCAGTAAATCCTACTGGTTTTAGTGGTCCAAATCTCAATGTATCTATTCCTCTTTTTGCCATTACTTCTATTGGCATACATCCTTCAAATATTTCTCGTTTTTCAAAATTGTGTAATTCTACCACTTCAGCATTTACAAGTTCATTCCAAAAATTTTCATACTCTTCTTTATTCATTGGAAGGTTGATATAATTGTTTTCTTCGTTCTCTTTTATTCTTTTCTGCCATTCTGATATTTCTTCCTCTTTGCCTCTTTCTTGGCTATATCGATCTCCCCAAAAAGCAATATTCATATCTATGCTTTCTTTTTCAATAATAGGAGCTGCTGCATCATAAAAGTGTAACCCTTCACTTACTGTAAGCGCTATTATTTCCTTCGATAATGCATCTGAAGTGAGAGGTCCTGTGGCAATTACTACAATTCCATCTTTTGCCAATTGTTCAAGAGAATTTATTGGTCTTTCTCGGCATTCTTGTTCATTACTATTTTCTTTTTTTCCTTGCATTAATTGTATTGAAAGTTTTAATTCTTCATCATTTTTTTGTTTTGTTCCTTGTCCAGACTTTTCTGTATAGCTAAAATTATCTCCACTTTTTCCTACTTCTTCTCTTATTATTTCCACATTTTCTAAACTTTCTATTTTCTTAGTTATCTCTTCTGCAAATTTTTCTCTATCCACTGCTAAAGCTTGTCCTGCAGGAACAGATACTTCGTCTGCAGTTTTTATTAAAAGTGAATCTAACATTCTTAATTCTTCTTTTAGCAATCCACAAGCATTCGTATGTAAATTCGATTTAAAAGAATTACTACAAACAATTTCTGCCAAATTTGTATTCGAATGTGCTGGCGAAAATTTAACAGGTTTCATTTCATATAACTTTACTTTAATTCCTCTTTTTGCTATTTGATAGGCTGCTTCACAACCTGCAAGTCCTCCACCAATTACACTTATATAATTTCTCATTTTAAATATCTCCTCAATTTTTAAAGATTATTTTCGATATCTCGTATAGTATATTAAAAAAGATGAGGCATATATCACTAGTTAGTTACCAAGTAATATAGCCTCGAAGAAGTTTAGCTGGGCATTGCCTGTGGGAATGCAAAATCCTTTGAAGGTAATAATTCCATCACCGCTTTAGTATTGATTGCGTTTACATCTTCTATAACTTGCATCAATAATCCGTATTCTTGTAAAGCTAGGATTATTGTGTTTTTTTCTATGCCTCCTTCAAATTCCCCCGCCCTTTCGATTACTTCAACCATCAGGCTGCCCTTAACTGAGTTATAGTATTGCGAGAAATTGATCTGTTTTTCAAAGTCAATTCCCGTCTTGACCTTGAAAAGAATGAGTATTTCTCTAAATTCGGTCCATCCGTCTTTTATTTGTCCTTCGTTCATCGTCTCCTCAAGCACATCTTTTACATCCTCATCGAAAAAAATGTACTCATACTTGTTATACGGGCTCGACAATTCCATTTCCCTTCCTCCATTCAAGTTAAAATTTTGAATAACACTATTTTAACAGAAATATTAATCAATGTCAATTTATGTAATTTTTTATGTATAGGAAAAATCGACTTTTATTTGACTTTTCAGTGTTTATAACGATTTTTCCTGTACAATACGGCCTAAGTTTCCTTAGGTCGTGCATATTCGCGAAGCGAAATGCTACAAAGTGCGCCCTAAAAGCTTTGCCCCCATTTTATCTATAATGTCATTATCTTGTAACTACATATCAATCTAGCATTTTATTTTTTTATAGAAACATTTATTCAATTAAACAGCTCCATAATGTCTTCCTTGGACAATTTATTAATAAAAGTCTGCTCTGTAGAAAGCATTGATTTTGCTAAGCTTGCTTTTCTTTCTTGCAATTCATAGATTCGCTCCTCAATGGAGTCTTTGGTTATTAATTTATATACTTGTACATTCTTTTTTTGACCTATTCGATAGGTTCTATCTGTGGCTTGATTTTCTGCCGATAAATTCCACCATGGATCATAATGAATTACCATATCTGCACCAATTAGGTTTAGTCCTGTTCCACCTGCCTTTAAGGAAATTAAAAATACTTTTATTTCCTCATTTGTATTAAATTCCTCAACAAGTTTTATTCTATCTCCTACTTTGGTTTGTCCAGTTAATTTAAAATACTTTATTTTTTCTTTTTTTAGTTCTTCTTCTATGATTTCTAGCATACTCGAATAACCAGAAAAAAGTAAGATTTTATGGCCAGAAGCAATTGCATCTTTTAAGAGTTCTATACATTGATTTAACTTACTGCTTTCTCCTTTGTAGTTTGCTAAAAATAGAGATGGGTGACAACATATTTGCCTTAGACGCATTAATAAGGCTAAAATTTTAATTTGGCTTTTTTCAAATCCATTCTCTTTTATTTCTTGCCTTACTTCTTTTTTTGCATTTGCCATATAGGATAAATATAATTCTAGCTGTTCTCCTTGCATTTCATTATTAAGTACGCTTATTGTTTTATCGGGAAGTTCTGTTAGAACCTCTTTCTTTGTTCTTCTTAAAATGAATGGTTCAATTAACATTTTCAATTTTTTCATAGCATGTTCATTATTGTCTCTAACAATTGGTAACTCATATATTTCTTTAAATTT